>JABCYS010000037.1 GCA_013290085.1 Candidatus Babelota bacterium | reverse complement strand
CAAAAAGGCTTGCCCTGGGTGGCGTACAAGTTGCGATGAGTCAACTTTTTACTACTACCAGTGAGCAGCCGATAGAAAAACCACAATTACAGAAAGCCCTCGTACCTGCTCTTAATCGCTGGCAACAGTTTACCTTCACGCAGGGGCGGGACGGCATTGAAGGAGCTCTGCAGATATGTGTTATGTGCGAGCAGGGGAAATTTAATCTCAATGCATTCTATGATTTTCCCAAGAAAAAATTTATTAACGAAGATCAGCCAAACGGCGGCATGCGAAAAATTGCCGAAGAATTATTTAAGCGCGTGAAAGATTTTGTTGGCGGCAAAGATTTGTTTCCTGCTTTTGAAAAATTATTAAAGGAACGCGGCTATCCTTTTAACGATGTAACAGAACTTTTTGCGAGCGCTGAATTTGCTCCGTTTAAAAATCTAGTTTTTTATGAACCGCCATCAGACCAAGAAAAAAAAGGTAAGCGACCTGTGTATTTGACTGATCTTTTTACCGTCAGCACGCAGAAAGAACTTATTGATCCGTTGCTCTTTTCAGATTCAGTATGTGCGGTACTTGGTCTTGCTCGGGCACAAGACGGTCAAATAAAAAAACGTACCGAAGAAATAAAAAATTTATTGCAAAATATGAAACCAAAAATTGACTGGAAGGCTGATTGGGACACCATTTTAAAACCACTTTATGGCAAGGACTTTACGAGCTTGCCTAAAGATATAGATTCTGTGCTAGACTCTCAATTTGAACCGCTAACATTTTCTGTGCTAAGTTATGGAAAAGTTGGCAAGATTTCACAGCGCATGTTAGTGATTATAGAAAAGCACACTAATAAAAAAGGGAGCAGTGCTTCTCCATTTATCATAAAAAGAATGTATTGGATCTGAAAAGGAACACACTTTGCAGATTAAAGCTGAAACCAGTGTTGGTTTATTTATCATCGTTGCTTTAGGCATCTTTTTTTACATGACGTTCAACATCGGTGTCTTTAGATTCGACAGAAAAGATTACTATCCCTACACCGTTTATTTTGAAGATGTTTCTGGATTACAAAAAAAAGCAGATGTAAAAATCGCTGGCGTTAAAGTTGGTTGGGTAGAAGGCATTGAACTTCTTCAAGACGGTGCCCTGCAGGCCAAGGCCTATGTCATGGTCAACAAACGCTATCATATTTATCGCGATGCTCATGCCCTTGTCCGTCAAGAAGGTTTGTTGGGTAGTAAATATTTAGAAATTAATCCCGGTGATCCTATGTTGCCAGCACTCGGCTCTGGCCAAGCATTGGGTAAACCCGCTCAGCCACCGGTGAATATCGACGAGTTGTTACGAAAGTTTAAGACCATTGCTACCAACGTTGAGGATATTACCGGTTCATTAAAAGATGTCGTCGGTTCACAGGAAACAGAGCAGCTCCGTTCTATGTTTGATAATTTTAGTTCCGCGGCAAACAGTATGGCGGCATTCTCAGAAACACTTGATCGAACAGTACGGCATAATGAAAATAACATTAATTCAATGCTCACTGACTTTAAAGATCTTGCTCGTGAAATTCGTACCGGTTGGCCATCAATCCAACACGGCATTGAAAATGTTTCCAATGCCGTTGACCGTGATCTGAGCAGAATAGCTAACAAGTTTGAATCTTCCGCCGGTGCTATTGAAGACGCAGCTATTCAAGCTCGTGATGGTTTAAAGAGTGTTGGAGAAGTTGCCGATAAGATTAATTCAGGCAAAGGTCTTCTGGGTAAATTAGTAACGGAAGATGAAACCTACGGCGACATTAAAATGGCGGTTCAGGGTCTGAAAAACTATTTTGCTAAAGTGGAAAGACTTGGCATTGTCTTTGATGCGCACTCAGAAAATATGTGGGGCGTTGGAGAAAACTTTGTTGACCACATTGATAGCGATATAGATAAAAAAGATGCAAAAGGATATTTCGGTGTTCGTATTCACACGGCAGAAGATCGATTCTATGTACTCCAAGCGGTTGGCAGCAGAAAAGGTTGGGTACAGCGGTACACAGAAATGAAACGGTTTCCAGAACCGAGTGGTCTGATACCAAATGATTGTTCTACCGGAGAAATTCCTGATCTTGGTGTGACTACTACGAAAGTTCAAATTTTCGATCAGCAATGCAAAGAAACCACCATTCAGTATCGTGGTGGGCTCAAGTTCAACCTACAACTTGCAAAAGCATTTAACGATGTAGCTCTGCGATTTGGTGTGTTTGAAAATAGTGGTGGTGTAGCGGTGGATTACGACATACCATTTAGAAATGAGAAATTCCGTTGGGTGACCAGCTTAGAAGCATACGACTTCTACGGCGATGACCGTCTCAATGATCAGCGTCCTCACCTCAAGTGGCTCAACCGTGTCTTCATGTTTAACAGCATGTACATGACATTTGGTGCGGATGACTTTATTAGTAAACACAATGCCAACGCCTTCTTCGGGTTTGGATTGCGTTTTGCCGACGATGATATGAAATATTTTGTTTCTAAGTTCGGTTCCCCAAGCCCGAGTGCTTGATAGTGCCACAACGTGAGCGACCGCTGTACTTTAGTTCCTAGAAAAATCTTAACGTGCGTGATTGCCGAGTTTGTATTCTGCGGTCCAACCAATAAATATTTTCTTTATAATATCAACTCGTTGTAGGCGATCGGTTGCTTTTTTGAGCGAAAGATCATTGATGCCAAATATTTTCCCAATACATATTTTGTGCATGAAAGAGCTCATAGCAAGGTACCAAGTCAATGTTGTTTTCTCTTCTTCGATATCATTCAGGAAAATTTGTAACGGTTCTATAAAGTCGTGAGCATTTTTTGTTGTGGTGTAGCGTCTTTGGATATCCATAATTAACTCAGTCGCCAAGTTGTCGGCGGCAGCCAGATCTTTTGTGGCAACTTCCTCTTTCCAGTTACACCATTGTTTTTTTTGTTGGGCCGCGAATTCGGCGGATCTCAAAAAATAAAAGAGACCGCATGTTCCTACCAGGCTCGCGGCTGCTGCGATTCTCAACGGGTGTCGCGGTCTATGCGCGACTGAGGAGTAGAAGCGGGCGTAGTGTACTTGTTGGCCATTGTCTGCGTTAGGAGCTTGAGGTGGGTTATCTGCTCTTCTTGCAGCACTTGGAGTGGCGGTACGTGTTGTAGTTGCATTGGTAATGCCAGAAGTTGGTAGGCTTGATGGGCGCGCGCTTGTTCTTTGAGTTGTTTCTACTCGATGCTCCTCCCGGTGTTCCTGTCTGTGTTCTTGGCGCATTTCAGAATATTGTGGGGCACCCACATCATGATCAACGGTGTTTCCTTGGCCAGGTGATGAAGTAAATATGATGGTAACGTTAGGCTTTGTGTCATTGTTTACCGTTACATGTGATTGTGATGCGGCCCCTCCCGTTCTTATTTGTGGTGAAATTTCTGGCGAGAGCTGTTGAGCTGCATAAGTATTTGTTCGATTGGTGTAGGTCTGATTTGACTGAGGGTTCTGTTCTAGATGAGGATCTTGGTGAAGGTGAGGACTCTGGCGCATTTGAGGATTTTGAAAGACATGCGCCTGTGTTGCTTCATTGGTGGTATCATGTCGTGGGCCGCCTCCAAAGAATGCGCCTACGGCAGCTCCGCCAAGGCCTATAATTGCTCCGAGAACTGGTTGCATGTTTTTGTCCCTCTTCGTAGAAAAATGTTTCTTAAATAATTATGCAAAAAATCTTCTTTTTTTTTCAATGATTTCGAGAGAGCATTATATTTTTTTTTCGAAAAGGAAAATGGTAAGGTGGTATTAGTTTTTTAAAAAAGGAACAATGAGGTATCTATGCAAAATCCCCGAAAATCACGTTACAAAATTAATGAGCTGTTTATCAACCGCTGGTCACCGCGCGCCATGTCTGGTGCAGAAATCAGTGATGAAGAATTAATGACACTGTTTGAAGCTGCTCGCTGGGCGCCCTCATCGTTTAACGGCCAACCGTGGCGATTTTTGTATGCCAAGCGTGACACACCTTCCTGGAAAATATTTTTTGATCTTCTGGTTCCGTTCAACCAAGCATGGACGAAAAATGCGGCGGTACTCATTTTGGTGATCACGCGCACGACATTCGAATGGAATAATAAACCAGAACGCACCCATTCTTTTGATGCCGGGGCAGCATGTGAAAATTTAGCGTTGCAAGGATTTTTGGATGGGCTGGTTGTCCATGGCATGGAAGGTTTTGATTACGATCGCGCAAAAGAAGATCTCGATATTCCTGAAGACTATCACGTGGAAGCAATGTTTGCGGTGGGAAAACCGGGAGCAGTCAAAAATCTTTCGCCCGAATTACAAGAACGTGAACTTCCCTCTGACCGAAAAAATATAGAAGAGTTTGCATTTGAGGGAAAGTTTCCAAGTTAGGATTGTTTGGAATTGGTTCTGTTTTGATACATGATGATTTTTTTAAGAGGAGGGAATGTTCCCTCCTCTTGTACTAAAAGTTAGTTTTTGAATGTTCCTTCAAAGGCGAGTTCTGCAACTGGCTTTCTTGGTGAAGGTGTTTCCATCTTGCGCAAATCTTCAGGCAAGCTTTCTGCTGGCGCCGGTTTGCCAATTGCAAACATTGCGTCAACCGTAAAGGTATCTGGGATATGAAGATCTTTACGCGCACGGTCATAATCAAATCCACTCATGCCATGGACAACTAAACCCTTCGCGCTTGCTTGAAGCGCAAGGTTTTGGCATGCAGCACCTGTGTCGAAAGAATGAGTAACGGCAGGTTGGTTATTCCACTCAAATGTGGTGCGAGAAACTACAACAACAAGGGCTGAAGCATTCTTTGTCCAACTTTGATTAAAAGGAACCATGAGATTAAAAAGTTTATCCCATGCTGGAGTATTGCGTTTTGCATAAATGAAACGCCATGGTTGCCCATTGTATGATGACGGTGCCCAGCGGGCAGCTTCAAACAGTGACATTAATTCTGCATCACTGATTGCTTCCCCAGACATAGCGCGTGGTGACCAACGGTTGAGGAAAATGTCATCCACCGGGTATTGAGCGGTACGTGTTGTTTTTGCTTGTTTTTTCTCCGCCGCAGCTGCTTGGGAGACAATTAAAAGAAGGGGAACGAGGAGACTTGTTTTTTTGATCATAAAGATCCTTTTGTTGAGATGTGGGAAAATGTGCCTCTACTGTAGAAGAATTTGTTTTTTTGGCAACAGGGTTTGGTGACTTGGTTGTTGAAAAAAATCATCGCAATTTTTTCAGCAAAGCCAACTCTTTGCGGTGCATCACTTTGTAATCTGCGTCCTTAATATGATCATACCCGAGCAAATGACAGATGCCGTGCACCAAAAGTACCTGCATGCGCTTTTCAAACGTGGTGCCCAAATTTTTTGCATCCTGCACAACGTACTCAGGAGCGATTATTAGATCACCTACATTTTTATCCTCATCCGTTTGAGCTACAATGCGCTCGCCAGCTTTGAGCTGCGGATGATAGGGGAAAGAAAGAATATCAGTTGGTTTATCTTTGTGCCGATACTGAGCATTGTACTTCTGAATCGTCTTATTCGTGGTTAGCCAAAGACCCAGATCAAAATCTTCGTACTTGAGCGCGGTGAGTAAAGTCTGCGCATCGCGCTTTAATTTTTTTACATCCACAAAAATTTTTCGCTGACTGTTGCGAATGAGAATCATACCGCGCCTACCTGCACCGTTGCATGCCACTGCTCATCACGCTTGGTGAGTGCAGACTCCGCTGCCATTGTTTGGTACGTGATGGCGTGAGCATGAGAAACACCCTTGATCAGCTGCTCCTGTTTTTTGAGAAGGGCGAGCGCTTGTGCATCAGATGCATGAATGATGAGGGTGTGCAACTCTACCTTGAGTGATAATTGTTGTTGCGTTTTTAATTTGCGCACTTCATTGGTAACGGCGATAACCAAATGCATGCTGTCAGCACTGTCAGGGAATGCGTACACTTTTTGCAGAGCACTGAACTTTGTTTGGTGGATAGACGCAACACCATAGTTCTTTTGATACATGCTGCTATACAGTGTCTCGGTCACATGTGGTAAATACGGAGCATAGAGTTGCAACAACCGTAATCCAATCACGTTGAGTGTCCAGCGGGTTGCGGCGACCTGCTGTTCATCATACAGCGCTGGGTTGAACAACTGATCTTTCACCAGTTCTAAATAGTTGTCACAAAAACTATGCCAGAAAAATTTTTCTACCGTGTCGAGTGCTAAGCCAAACTCATTCGTTTCAAAATACCGGTGATAGGAACCAAAACAGGTGCTCATGCTGTGCAACAACCATTCATTGATAACGCCAAGATTTTTTGGTTCTTGTTTGAGATCAACCTGTTGCGTGTGTTCGTGAATAAAACGGAACGCATTCCAAATTTTGGTAACCAGACGCTGACCTATTTTCAACTGATTATCTGAAAACGGTGTGTCATGCCCCAGACTTCCTGACGCGGTCCAGTAACGAATAACATCGGCAGAATAAGTTTCAAGTAAACGCTCTGGCGAAAGGGAGGCATTGTCTTTTGATTTCGATAATTTTTCTTTTGTACCACTGAGTACGTGCCCGGAAATAACGATGTCCTTCCATGGGATCTGTTCCTGATGCATCCAGGTTTTGACGATCGTATCAAATGCCCAGGTCCGAATAATGTCATGGGCTTGGGGACGTATGCTCATGGGGAGGAACGACGTGGTCGGTTCAAATTGCGATGTTGATAGCGGGTAATACAATGCCTGACACAAGTAGGGGGTGAGCGAAGAAGTGTTCCACGTATCCATCACATCAGTGTCAGGAACAATGTCGCTGCTTGAACAGTGCGGACATTTTTTGCCGGAATAAGGTGTTTCCTGTGGATCGATGGGTAACTGATCCAACTCAGGGAGTAAAACTTTTGAACAACCTTTGCAATGCCAGGCGGGAAACGGAATACCAAAAAATCGTTGGCGAGAAATACACCAGTCCCAACTTAAATTGGTCACCCAATCCACATACCGCGGTTTCATGAACGCCGGGTACCAGTTAATCTGATCAGCAAGATTGAGAAACTGTTGTTTGTGATCCAAAATATTAATGAACCACTGGGATAACAAGGCAAACTCTATCTCTTTTTTGCAACGCTCGTGCACGTTGACCGAATGGGTGATTGGTCGTTGATTGCGCAACAACCCTTGTTCTTTGAGTGCTTCAAGAATTTTTGCGCGTGCATCATGTACTTTTAATCCAACAAGGATCCCCGTCTGCTCGGTCCATCGACCATCCAGTCCAACCGATTGTTTAAACGGTAAGTTAAATTTTTTAAACCATGCAATGTCTGTTTTATCACCAAACGTACAACACATAACCAGACCCGTTCCTTTGTCCACGGCAACTGCTTCATCGGCAAGAATAGGAACGGTCGTGTTAAAAATCGGGACGATAGCCTGCTCTCCTTTTAACTGTTGGTAACGACTGTCAGTCGGGTTGTACAAAAGAGCAACGCACGAAGGAAGGAGTTCTGGGCGCGTGGTGCCGATGACCAGTTCTTTGCCATCCGTTGTTTTAAAAACAATGTCATTAAAGGTTGAAGCAATTTCTTTATCATCCAGTTCTGCCTGTGCAACAGAAGTACGATCGGTGGTGCAGTAAGGGGCCGGCTCATTCTTGCGGTAAACGTACCCCTTTTTGTAGAGGCGGATAAATGATTCCTGAGAAATTTTTCTGGTTGATGCCGAGATGGTTGAGTAACAGGCAGCCCAGTCGACTGACAGTCCCATGCTCCGCCACAGTTGTTCAAACTGTTTTTCAACGATCTGTGTTTCTTCCAGGCAGATGTTAATAAATTCGGTACGTGAAAGTTTGTGCGCAACAATGTCCCGCTTTTTTTCTACAAACCGTTCGGTGGGCAACCCGTTATCATCAAAGCCAAAAGGATAGAAAACGGAAAAGCCCTCCATGCGTTTAAACCGGGCAATGATATCTGTTTGGGTGTAAGAAAAGAGGTGGCCGATGTGGAGAGACCCCGATACGGTCGGTGGTGGGGTGTCTATGCTGCAGAGTTGTCCAGGGTTGTTGTCGCGGTGGTAGGTTTTGTTCTGTTCCCAGTATGCTTGGGCCGCTTGTTCAGATTTTTTTGAGTCGTACTGTTTTTCCATGACCGGTCATAATCTCTTTTTAATGGTTTTTTATTACAAAAAAGCTTACTGGTAAACGGTTTTCTGGTCAAAGCGACCAACCTCCACTGAGCTATTTGGGCAAAATGATGAGAACCCTTATTGCTACCGCTCTACCATGAGCCATTCGACTCCATACCTAGCCGCTCTTATTTTCGAGTCATTCGGCTACATTAAGCTTTGGCGCTTGCCTTGACTGCTGAGTTTTGAAGTTGAGCAAGCCCGAGTTTGGCGGCGTTCTTAATCTCTTGAGGAACATTAGCGTTGGCAAGTTGTTCTAACACCCGCTTTGCCTCATCACTCCTACCTATTCTGCTCAGGGATTCTGCAACGCGGAGCTGGGCATTAAATAACTGCGGGTTGAGTGCCACTGCTTTACCTAAAAACTGTACCGCGGCCTCAAATTGCTGTAATTGGTAACAGGTTTCACCCAGATTGTTCCAGGCGCGGGCATCGTGTGGTATTTGTTGCGCAAG
>JABCYS010000036.1 GCA_013290085.1 Candidatus Babelota bacterium | reverse complement strand
CCACGTTCAACACTGTGCCCCATTTCTTGCAGTTTATAGAGGAAGACATCAAGAACTGTTGCATCGGCCTGAGGAAGTGAAATTTCTCCACCGGTGATTGCAGCCGCGAGTAGAAGTGAACCGGCTTCAAGCCTGTCAAACATAATTTCATGTTCTACCGCACGCAGGGAAGAAACACCTTGAATTTCTATCGTTGCTGGCGGCAGGAGATTTATGTGAGCACCCATTTTTTGAAGGATGGCAACAAGGTCTAATACTTCTGGCTCAAGAGCCGCGTTTAATATTCTTGTTGTTCCTTTGGTCAGCGTTGCTGCCATTAAAAGGTTTTCGGTTGCGCCAACACTTGGATACTCAAGCACCAAGGTCGTTGCTTGTAATGCTGGCGTATGAGCAGTTAGAAATTCTCCATCAATCTCCATACCAACACCCATTTTTTCAAAATTTTTGAGATGGAAGTCGATAGGCCTTTCTCCAATTAAGCACCCGCCAGGAAGCGCTACTTGTGCGCGAGAAAACCGAGCAAGTAGTGGTCCCATAACCAAAACTGAAGCTCGCATTTTTTTCATAATCTCAGGTTTAACTTTGTAACTGTTTATGGTGGCGGTATTTACTATCAATAGATTTTTGTCGGGGTAAAAGGAAACTTCTGCACCGAGATCTTCGAGTAACGAGATCATTTGTTGAACGTCTGCAGAATCAGGAACATTGGTAAGTACTGATTTTCCGTCCGTTAGAATAAGTGATGCCATAATGACAAGCACCGCATTCTTTGCCCCTACCAAGGAGACTTCTCCTTGTAGGCCCAGCGATTGCTCTACGACAATATGGATATTTGGTACGTGTTCACCTTGCCCCACCGGGGTGGTCTCTTTTTTTATTTCTTGGGTAACGGGTAATGACATAAATCATTCCAGGTAAAAATTGTTTAAAAATTCTTAATTGAGAATAATCGAAAAAATAAAATTGTTAATTATAAAAAATAATAATTGTTGCGCTCAGCCAAGCCAAAACCTCAAGTGGCCAGTATAAAAACCTGAGCAAGTAAGAACTTTTGATGGCCCAACCGCGCAAGCTCATTTTTGAATACATCACAAGGGCATCAAGAATTAATATCACTATCGTCACGTAGGTGAATAAAAAGAAATATTCGAGGTAGATAATTTCCCCACTTGGCAGTTTGTCACGGAACGTTCTATGCAATAGAACGAGAGAAAAGACTACGGCAGTATAGGCAGCAAGTGCTCGGTATGAGATGTTAATTCCCTGATCTTCGTAGGTAAACCATAGCGAGGCGTAGAGTGCCACAAGGATCACGAGTAGTGGAAGAAGATAGACAACCGTGGCATCAACCAAATTCCTGCGCAATATGCTATTAAAATTCAACAGCGTTTTATTTGCCGGTGCCTCTTCAATGCCAAAATTAACTTTAGGCTTTTGCGTATCAAAGCTAAAAATACTTTTTCGAACAGAGAAACCTAATACTTTAACTTGGTCATCAATGCCTGGTTTTGTTGTTGGGCTCAGTAAGCGATATGATTCAAAGTCTGGGATAAGAAGTACATTTTTTATTTTTTCTTTGGCCGCCAGGGCTATTTCTACATTCTTCACATCGAATGGATATTTAGAATAATCAAAGCTTTGAGCAAGGACACCTTTAACCGTCCAACCTATAGTTTCACTATCACCCGTTGTTTCTCGATAGGTTTCCTGCTCTTGCACCGAAATAGCGCGGGGGAAAGTAACTCCCTGTTTTATGTTAGCATGCTTTTTCTTATCGTAGCGCTGCCAAATATCAGCGGTAAACTCTGCCTGCATACCAGAAATATTTATTGATCTGAGATAAATTCCTGTTGGTATAGTTAGCGGTAAGGTCTCGTGGTTATTTGCCGCTTGTCGATTGATACTGTCCACAAACTTATTAAGGCCAACCTTATCCACGATTGGAATACCTGCTATCTGTTCAATTGAGGCTGCTTGATACACTAATATCCATAGTATCAATACACCTATACCAAGAATGCCTGAGCAGATAATTGAATATTCCCACACGGCTTTGCCAATGTACGCTTTTGTCAGCAATAAAAAAGCAAGCAAGAGCACTATCATTGCGCTTATCAAAATCCAGATTTGATAATGGCGCCACACAAAGGATGGAATAGGACTTTCTTCCTCGATAAAGGTAACACCAAGCGACCAACCGGTATACGGAAGCGGTTCATAATAAACCGATGAGAATTGAGCAGTGATTTCATTCAGATAATTTGCAAATCCTTTTTGGCCATGAAGTGCTTTATCGCCAACCTCTCGTAAGGTCGCATTGTTGAGTTCATCGGCGACTTCAAAAATAGTTTTTTGTTTTTGTACATACTCGGTAACCGGATGATACAAGAAGTACCCTATTTTCGAAATGATAAAGCCATAACCAGTTTTTCCGATGCCAAGATCTTCAACAATCTCTTTAATTTTATCGATAGGATACATAACTGAAATAATACCCAGCGGCTTCTTTTTCTGTTTATCTTGTTGGTCAAAAAATGGCACTGAATAGACGGCCACAAGCATATTTGTTAGCGGCTCAAGGTATGGTTCAGACCATTGCGCTCCCTGCCTGATCGGCAAGCTATACCAGCGAGTAATTGGTTGTCCTGGGCGTTCAGGCTGCGTATAGTCATACAGCGTATCAATCATTTTATATTCAAGGCCCTTTGATTCTCTTACCACGATAGGAGCAAATAATTTTTGTTTAGCATCATAGGCAAATGGTTCATAGGCAATAATCACGCCGACCAGATCTGGATATTCCTGCATCTCTCTGGTCATGCGAACCTTAATATCTTCTCTTTTCAGCCTACCTGACCCCAGATCATCCGCCATAGTTTGTGCAGTAGCTTCAGCATGTTCTAATTTTGCCATAATCTGTTGCTTAGCCTGCTCAACTTTATCTTGCGCTTCTTGCCTCATTTTTTGTCTGGTACGCACTTGCAACATTTTGTATTTATATATCAACATTCCCGTTATGCCGACTGCAATGAGAAGGATGCTCACCAAAATTTTCCTGAGCTTGAGCGGTTGGTGGGTAAGTGCGATGAGTGTCGGATACATTTTTAGGAAGACAAAAAGGGCTATGGCAGCCAAGCCCATGATCAGGCCAAGGAGAAACAGGTTATAGTAGAACGCTACTGGCTTTATTACTTCACTTACATCTATTTGGGTAACAAGGCCCCAGGCAACATCGGGCAGATAACGCCATACGGCGATAGTTTCCTGTTGCCGATAATCAAGGCCGATATCTTTTCCACGCATCCCTTGCACTGATTTTTTTAGAGCAAAACCGCCTTCTTGATGCAAAGAAATAATGGGTGAAGGTTCACCTACTAATTCATTTCGCGTTGGTAATAATAGGCGAATATTATTTTCTTTTTTCACGGCAAGAAGAAGTTCTCCCGTTTTTCCTAAATCTTTATAATTATTTGCTATCGAGCTCACTACTTGATCATTAATTTGTACGGCAAGCACCCCCATCATTTTTTTGTTCTTAAATACGGGCACACATAAATAAAGTGCTTGTTGGCCAAGAGGTTGGAAAAATTCAAAGGCCGAAATATCCACGGTTACGGTCATAATCGAACGGTAAAATGATTGAGCAAGAGAGCTCGTTTGATATGGCTGCTTGGAAAGGGTTAGGCCCGCAAGCTCTGCATTGTTCAGAGAAAAAATAATTTTTGCTTCGATAGAAATAAGAAGGATGTCCTTATACCCGTACATGGATTGATAATGCGCAAGAAAATCTTTTTGCTTACGTGATCGCTCCTTATCCTGCGCTGCCCCCTGTTCTAACGCAGCAACAACACCTTCCTCTTTGGAAAGGTTATTAAGTTTTATTTCTTGATCATCAAAGAAACTCAGAATTTCCAATTCCCGCGTTCGTGTTACCTCTCCAAGTTGTTGCAGGGCCATTTTTATATTGTGTGATTTTTTGTAGCTATATATACCGTACAGGGCTACAGCAAACCCCAGGGTTGCTATGCCGCACCCTACAATAACTGCCTGTAGTTTATTTGAAGCACCATGTATTAACTTTTTGCCCACTGCTTCCCCCATTGTTCATATAAGCCATTTAAAAAAGCATCCCACGTATTTTTATCACGATAAGGTGGGTATGGTACCGGCTTTACTGCACGCTCTGAGTCCCAAATAACAGAAAACTGGTTATTGCTCGTTATTTTTCCAATCCTTATAAATTTCCAGGTATGTTGTGTAAGCGGTTCTATGCTCACAATACCTTCTGGTGCATTATAACTTTGGTTTTTAAGAGCAGTACGTACATCATCGGTAGTAAGAGATTGTGCTTCATTCACCGCATCGGCCCAAATATGAACACCAAAATAAGCCGCTTCCATGGGGTCACTTACTACGCGGTCTTGTCCATATTTCTTTTTAAATGCTTGTACAAAATCATCATTCGTTTTTCCTCGAATAGATTGAAAATAGCTCCAAACAGCATAGTCGCCGATCATGGATTCCGCTTTTAAATTAAAAAGCTCTTGCTCGGCTATGCTAAAGGACATAACGGGGATTTTTTCAGGGGTTACACCTGCTTTGCGCAGCTCCTGAAAGAAGGCGCGATTACTATCACCGTTGATAGAATTTAAAATAACATCAGGTTTTTTTTGCATAATTTCTTTGATAACAGCAGCAACTTCATTACTGCCCAAAGGAATATAGTGTTCTCCAACAACCTTACCCCCTAAAGCTTGGAGTTGGTCTTTAATAATTTCATTGGCCGCGCGCGGAAAAACATAATCTGAACCAACGATAAAAAATTTTTTTCCTAGGTTGTTAAAGCACCAGGTAACTGCGGGTAGAATTTGTTGGTTTGGTGCGGCACCGGTGTAAACAATATTTTGGGATTCTTCAAGGCCTTCATATTGCACGGGATAAAAAAGCAGGCTGCGATATTTTTCAAAAACAGGTTTTACAATTTTTCGACTCGCCGAAGTCCAACATCCAAAAACTACATTCACTTTTTCCTGGGTAATTAATTTTTCTGCTTGCTCGGCAAATGTTGGCCAATCTGATTTCCCATCAACAATGATTGGTTGAATTTTCTTGCCGAGGACACCACCCTTTTGGTTGATTTCTTCAATTGCCAACATAGTTGCATCAACGACTGACCGTTCACTAAATGCCATAGTGCCGGTGAGTGAATGGAGGATGCCAACTTTTATCGACTCTTGCGGTCTATATTTTTTTATCAGGAACCGGCCCAAAAAAATGCCTGCGGCTATGACAAAAAGAATACTCAACCAGATTAGGATTTTTCGAACAAAAAAATTTTTCTTCATGCTTCTCGCTCTTTTAGCGAATATTAATTTGGAATTAACATTACTCAATGCTTACCAAGGTGGTCAACATTTTGTGCTACATTGAAAAAAAATAGAGACCCCCGTATTCTTAACTCCCAATACAAACTGGTTAAAAAAAATTATAAGGGAGCATCATATGCATGAAAAAAAGGGAAGACTCGAAGTTGTTTGTGGTTCCATGTTTTCTGGCAAATCTGAAGACCTCATTCGTCGCGTTAAGCGTTCACAACTTGCTAAATTAAACGTTATTGTCTTCAAGCATAGCCTTGATGACCGCACTACCACTGAATATGTCGTTAGTCATAGTGGCAATAGATTTGAAGCAATTCCCATAGAAAATCCAGCCACCATCCTCGCCGTAGCAGAAAAAGATATTCATGTTGTTGGTATCGATGAGGTTCAATTTTTTAATCAAGAAATTATCCAAGTTGTTTGCGCCCTGATTGAAGCAGGAAAGCATGTTATTGTTGCTGGCCTTGATTTAGATTTTCGCGGTGTACCATTTGGCCCCATGCCTACTCTTATGGCCATTGCCGATCACGTTACAAAACTTAAAGCTATCTGCATGATTTGCGGAAAAGATGCTCACTTCACCCAGCGGTTAGTCAACGGCAAGCCTGCCCATTTTGATGATCCTACTATTTTAGTTGGCGCTCAGGAAAAATATCAGGCACGTTGTCGGGATTGTCATGCTATTGATCGAGCACCTTCCGCAAATGAAGTATTCTCCCAGCTATGAAGCAAAAAACCATTTATAAATGCACCAACTGCAATTACCAACCACCAAAATGGGTTGGCTGTTGCCCTGAGTGCAATGAATGGGAGAGCATTGTTGGCACCGAGGTTGCGCAAAAGTCTGGAAAGAAATTAGTCACGGGCAGCACCAGCATGGTGCACCTCAGTCAAATTACCACAACACACACTGAGCGGATGTTGAGCGGGGTTTATGAGTGGGACCGGGTTCTTGGTGGCGGCATAATGCCTGGCTCGTTCCTTATCTTGACCGGGGATCCGGGTATTGGAAAATCAACGCTCCTTTTACAAGTTGCCAACCAGTTGGCACAAAAATATCGGGTATTTTATTTTTCATCTGAAGAATCACTTGAGCAGGTTAAGTTGCGCGCTGATCGCTTAGGGTGTGATGCTCCTTCACTTTTCTTTTCTGATCAGGCAAAGCTTGAACTTATTATCGGTACGGCCCAAGAAGAAAAGCCTGATTTAGTCGTGGTGGACTCCATCCAAAATTGTTATGTCTCTGACGTACAAACTCTGCCGGGCAGCATAGGACAACTTCGCGAATCAGCATTTCAATTTATGCGTCTTGCAAAAGAAAATAATATTGCGCTCATTGTGAGTGGTCATATAACCAAAGAAGGTGATATTGCCGGACCGAAAATGTTGGAGCACATGGTTGATGGCGTTTTTTATTTGCAGGGCGAAGATCGTTGGCAGACTCGCGTATTGCGCTCGGTAAAAAATCGTTTTGGCAATATTAATGAGCTTGGTTTTTTTGAGATGAATGAGGTTGGGTTACAGGAAGTCCCCAATATCAACCAAGAACTTTTAAATGCGACCAGTTTTGCGCCCGGTTCGGCGCTCATTAGTTATCGTGAAGGTTCGCGCCCGCTGTTACTTGAACTTCAAGCTCTTACCATCGCCTCAAAATTTGGCATTCCGCAGCGAGTAGTCACCGGGATTGATCAAAAGAGAGTCATGTTAATTGCCGCTATTTTAGAAAAATACTTACAAGTAAAGCTCAGTGCACATGACATTTTTTTCAAGGTCAGCGGCGGATTTAAAGTGAAAGATAGTTCATCAGATTTGGGCATCGCGCTTGCTTTGCTATCAAGCTATTTTCAAAAGCCTTTGCCTGATAAGTCGATTGCTTTGGGCGAAGTAAGCTTAACGGGACAGATAAAACCAATTAACCATATTTCTATGCATATCAGTGAAGCGCATAATTTTGGCATTCAACATCTGTTACTTGCACGCACACAAAAGATAGAAAAAACTTCCGCCAAGGTTACGGGTTTCCATAACGTGTATGAGTTACTAACCTTATTTGCGGACTAAAAAATATAGCCGGAAGTTATTTCCGGCTATAAAAATGATGATTTTAGGAAATGTTAGTAGTTTTGTTCTTCTTCTTGTGATGCTTGTCGAGCTTTCGTATAACTAAAACAGGCTAGTATTCCGGCAGCTAGACTAATACCTCCGGACAATAGACAAGATGGTATGACTTCGTCAAGAAGAGCTTGACGCGTTGCATATGAAGGTTGTGGCGTAAAAATACTAATCAGTCCATCCATGGCTTCACAGGCTGGATAGGCTTGGTGACCTACATACAGCATGTTTGCTAATCTAAAAGCACTTACCGCTGCCACAGCACCAAAAACACCCGCACCGGCGTATCCCGCTATCTTACGAAATCTTGGTGAAGTCTTCCTCTCCAATGGCTTAGGAAAAGTAGCCTCTGCTAAAGCCACTGGAGCAACCTGGGTCACTAGGGCTAACACTAACATTGCTTGTTTAAAAATATTCATAGATTTTCCCTAGAAAATGTTATTTTTGCTTTTCTTTTTCTACTGGTTTTTCTTTTTCTACTTGACTAGCTTTTCTATAAGAAAAATAAGCTAGTGTTCCGGTGATCGCGGTAAGAACAGGGCAAAGTATAAATGGTGTCTTATATTCCCTAACCTTAACATGGCGAAGGCTAACCTTACCAGAGCAAGCTTTGGCTGGAATCAATTTACACTCTCCGTAGCAGTTTCTCAGCTGATACCCCAAAACAAGAGCACTTGCTAGTGCTGCAGCACCAAAAACACCTGCCCCTATATTTAAAACTCTATTGCTCATTTTTGATGCGACTTTTTTTCTCTGCGCAACTTCAGGCTTAGGTACAGCAGCCCCTGCTAAAACAACAGGAGCAATCTGGGTAGAAAGAACTAATACTAAGATTGTTTGTTTAAAAATATTCATAAGTTTCCTCTAAAAAATATTATTTTTGTTTTTTTTCTTCTGGCGCTTGAACTTGGCGTGCTTTCTTATAACAAAGTTGGGCTAATTTTCCAGAACCTAAGCTCAGAGCTAGGCAAACTATACCCAGAGGAAAGCGTAATGCTCTGAGCTTTTTGTTTTGCAATTGAGAATCAGAATCCTTAGAACCTCTCCATGCCTTCAAAGCGTCTTCACCTGAAGTAAATAGTAGGCCTCCTGAAACAATAATACCTGCTACGGCCGCGGCACTAAAAACACCCGCCCCTACATATGGAGCTATGTTACGTATCTTGGCTGCAACTTTCTTTCCCTGCGATGCAACTTCCGGCTTAGACAACGTAGCCCCTGCCAATACTACGGGAGCAGCTTGGGTAACTAGAGCTAGTATTA
>JABCYS010000035.1 GCA_013290085.1 Candidatus Babelota bacterium | reverse complement strand
AAGTAAGTCGAGTGAGTAACCAGCTGCTAGAGTAACAAATGCTCTCTTTCTCAGAGGATCTTGTGAGGTTTTTCGAGCAACACGAATATTTTTCGTCTTACCTTTGCGAACCATCACACGAACTTCCTTAACCTTCACCTCAAATAATTTTTCAATAGCCGCAGCGATTTGCGGTTTATTTGCTTGTGGGTGAACATCAAGCACAAGCTTTTGTAATTTCTTATATTGTTTATAGGCCTTCTCTGTAAGAACTGGCCCTTTTATGATGTCATAAACTGTCAATTTTAGAGCCATTTGCTTACCATTTCTTTAAAGGCGTTCAAATCTTTTTCTAATACGACCCAAGATTGTGCTGTTGCTAGATCAAATGCATTTGGTTGATCAAAAAAGAGTGGTCTTACATTTTTTATATTTGAGAAGGATGCATGAGTAAGTGGATCATTCGCTTGCACGAAGATGTTCACTTTTTTACCTTGCAATCCAGCATCTTTCAATAACTTGGATGCAACATTTGTTTTTGGTCTATCAAGTGCTAGATCATGTGATAAACAAATAACATTGCCCTGATCTAAATATTGCCAAAGCAAAGAACTCATAACATTGCGTTTTAAAAACTTTGAAACTTTTAATGTACGCGTTCTTGGTTGTGGTCCGTGACAAACGCCACCCTTACGCCACAGTGGTGATCGAGCAGATCCTGCACGTGCACGGCCTGTTCCTTTTTGTCTCCAAGGCTTTTTATTTGAGAAAGAAACATCCGATCTGCCTTTGGCAGCGACTGTTCCTTGTCGCCAATTTTGCAATAATGCACGAACGCTTATCGCAAAATCTTTACCGTCGATTGTTCTCTTTTGATCTTCTGAAAGAGACAACTCTTTCGGTGTCACCACGCGAACACCAGCAGCTGTGCTTGCTGCATTCTTTTTCGCTGGCTTTGTTGTTTTGGTTGTTTTAATTTTTTCGCTCATATTAACCTGCTATGTTTTTTAAAAAGATTAATGAGCCAGCCTTGCCAGGCACTGAGCCTTTAATTAAGACAACTCTTGCCTCTGGTTCAAGCCTAATAATCTCTAGGTTTTTCACGACACGGCGTTCGCTGCCCATTTGTCCAGGAAGTCTTTTGCCCTTGATGACACGACCACGTGTTCTCATAAAGCTCATCGTTCCGGGTCTTCTATGGAACATAGATCCGTGACTGTCTCTTCCACCAGCAAAACTATGTCTTTTAACAACACCTTGAAACCCACGACCAATCGTTGTTCCAAAAGCATCTACAGACTTACCGATTTCTAGAATTGTTGAAAGGTCAAGAGCATTGCCGACAGCCACACCTTCAACAGGTTTTGCTTGTCTAACTTCCTTAACATGACCAAAATATTTTTTTTGGTTTTTCAACCAATCGGCAGAAAATTGTTGGTTATTATAACGCTTACGAGTACAAGCTATTTGCAGAGCATCATAGCCATCTCTTTCTTGCGTTTTAATAGCAGTAACAAACCAATTACTTAGATCAATAGCTGTAACTGGCACTACTTTATTTTTTTCAGAAAAGACCTGGGTCATTCCTATTTTCTTGCCCCAAATACCTGCGTTCATTGAATGACCTTTCACTTAATTTCTACGTCGACGCCAGATGAAATATTCAGCTTCATCAAAGCATCCATTGTTTGGTCAGATGGCTGAACAATATCAAGAATTCTACGGTGAGACGTTAATGCAAATTGTTCACGCGATTTCTTATCAACATGCGGCGATCTTAAAACCGTAAAACAACGTCTTTTATTCGGAAGAGGAACAGGTCCCATAATTTGAGACCCTGTTCTTCTTACCGTCAAAACTATTTGTTTAACAGCTTTATCCAAGAGTTGATGATCGTATGATTTTAACGTTAGACGGATACGTTGCTTTTTCATCATCAGTTCCTAGTTACGCCAAAATTTGTGTAATAACGCCAGAACCAACTGTTCTTCCACCTTCACGAATTGCAAAACGCAAATCTTTTTCCATAGCGATTGGCGAAATCAATTCAACTTCAAGTGCAACGTTGTCTCCCGGCATAACCATTTCACGGCCTGCAGGCAAGGTCACAACACCTGTAACGTCGGTTGTTCTAAAATAAAATTGCGGTCTGTAGCCATTAAAGAATGCGCTATGACGACCACCTTCTGCTTGGGTCAAGATGTACACTTCACATTTAAATTTCTTGTGAGGAGTAATCGTACCAGGCGCAGAGATAACCATACCGCGTTCGATTTCTTCTTTTTTCGCACCACGAAGAAGAAGGCCAACGTTATCACCAGCCATTGCATCGTTCATTGTTTTGCGGAACATTTCAACGCCAGTAACCGTTGTTTTCAAGCTGGTACCAAAACCAACAACTTCAACTTCGTCACCAACTTTAACTCTACCGCGTTCAATTCTACCGGTCGCAACAGTACCACGACCAGAGATTGAGAAGACGCCTTCAACAGACATCAAGAACGGTTTATCAACTTCACGAGCTGGCTCTGGAATATATTCATCAAGAGCATTCATCAATTTTTCAATTGCTTGTGCACCAAGTTCGCCTTTATCGCCTTGCAACGCTTTAATAGCAGCTCCGCGAATAAATGGAATCTTGTCGCCAGGAAAACCATATTTGGTAAGAAGATCTCTTACTTCTTCTTCGACCATAGCGATCATATCAGGATCATCTACCATGTCGCATTTGTTAAGGAATACCACGAGCGCAGGAACACCTACGTTGCGGGCAAGAAGAATGTGTTCACGTGTTTGAGGCATCGCACCATCTGCTGCTGATACAACCAAGATACCGCCATCCATTTGTGCGGCACCGGTGATCATGTTTTTTACGTAGTCAGCGTGTCCAGGACAGTCAACGTGTGCATAGTGACGCTTTGGTGATTCGTATTCAACGTGTGACGTTGCAATAGTAATACCACGCGCTTTTTCTTCAGGAGCATTATCAATTTGATCAAATGCTTTTGCTTCTGCCAATCCTTTATCAGCTTGTACTTTAGTAATTGCAGCAGTTAGCGTTGTCTTACCGTGGTCAACGTGACCAATGGTACCCACGTTCACGTGAGGTTTTTTACGCTCAAATATATCTCTTGCCATGGCAAACTCCAATCAGCTCTTAATATTAGATATTAAACATTTATTTCTTCAAAATTTCTTCTTGCGCGTGTTTAGGCATTTCACGATAACATTCAAATTCCATTGTATAACCGGCACGCCCTTTCGTTTTCGAACGAAGATCAGTTGCATAACCAAACATGTTACGCAGTGGCGCTTCTGCAGTTATAATCTGAGAACCTGATTTTCCTTCCATACCTAAAATACGACCGCCACGAGCATTCAGGTCGCCGATCACGTCTCCCATATATTCATCAGGAGTATCGACTTCCACTTTCATGATAGGCTCCAAGAGCACCGGAGAGGCTTTAGCCATACCACTTTTGAACGCTAATGATGCTGCGACTTTAAAAGCAAGTTCAGATGAATCCACATCATGGTATGACCCATCAAAAACGCTCGCCTTAAAGTCTACGGTTGGATAACCTCCAAGCACACCCGTAGTTTGTGCTTCATCAAGCCCTTTTTCAATTGCTGGAATAAATTCTTTCGGAATAGTTCCACCAATAACATCATTTTCAAATATATAACCCTTACCACGTTCCTGCGGTTCAAACTTAATCCAGCAGTGTCCGTACTGACCGCGGCCACCAGACTGCTTAATGTATTTACCTTCAGCTTCAATTGGCTTTTGAATAGTTTCTTTATAAGCAACTTGTAACTTACCTTGTACAAGTTCAATTTTTTGCTCACGCTTCAAACGATCAAGAACGATTTCTAAATGAAGCTCGCCCATACCTTGAATAACTGTTTGAGATGTTTCTGGGTCGTAAGAAAAATGGAATGAAGGATCTTCTTGCTTCATTTTTCTCAGCGCTAGGACCATCTTTTCATGGTCACCTTTATTTTTTGGTTCGACCGATGCAGAGATAACTGGTGTTGGAATATCGATTGATTCAAGTAAGATCAACTTACCTTCCTCGCACAGTGTATCTCCTGTTGTAACATCTTTAATACCTACGATTGCACCAATATCGCCGGCTGTAATTTCTTGAATTTCTTCACGCTTGTTTGCGTGCATTCTAATAAGACGGCTCACGCGTTCTTTAGTACCGGTCTTTGCATTAAAAACATAGGACCCGGATTTAACAACACCAGAATAAGCACGAACAAACGAAAGAGCTCCAACAAATGGATCGGTCATAATTTTAAACACGAGACCGGCAAACGGTTCGCTGTCACTCGCTTTTCTTGTTTCAACTTGACCAGTTTTAGGATTTACGCCTTCTACCGGAGGAACATCAAGTGGTGATGGAAGGAAATCTATAACAGCATCAAGTGCTAATTGCACACCTTTATTCTTAAAGGCTGTACCACAATATGCTGGAACAACTTTTCGTTCTAAGACACCTTTTCTCAATGCAGCTTTAATTTCTGGGATAGAAATTTCTTCACCATTTAAATATTTTTCTGCAAGTGCATCATCAAAGTCGCAAGCCTTTTCAACAATAATAGCACGAAGCTTTTCTGCTTGGTCTTTGTATTCAGCAGGGATTTCATGCCATACAACATTTATTCCCATCTCACCTTCAAAGGTTGCCATTTTACGAGTGAGTAGGTCGATAATGCCTGAAAAATTTTCTTCAGCACCAACCGGGATTTGCATGAGGACAGCGTTCGCCTTTAACTTATCATTAATGGCATCAATAACCTTAAAGTAGTTAGCGCCAACGCGATCAAGTTTATTTACAAAAATAATACGTGGAACTTTATAACGATTTGCTTGACGCCATACGGTTTCTGATTGTGGCTGTACGCCACCAACACCGCAATATACTGCGATCATACCATCAAGAACACGCAATGATCGGCCTACTTCGATAGTAAAGTCAACGTGTCCTGGGGTATCAATAATGTTAACGTGATGATCTTTCCAATAACATGTGGTTGCCGCAGAGGTAATGGTAATACCACGCTCCCTCTCCTGCTCCATCCAGTCCATTACGGTTTCACCCTCATGAACTTCACCGATTTTATGAGTTACACCGGTATAGAAAAGAATACGTTCAGTAACGGTAGTCTTACCCGCATCAATATGGGCTGCGATACCTATATTTCTAAATTTTTCTAACGACTGACTCATAACTAACCTTCATTTACCAAGCAAAGTGAGAGAATGCACGATTTGATTCTGCCATTCTATGTACATCTGATTTCTTTTTAATAGCACCACCACGGCCATCAAGCGCATCAATCAACTCATGAGCTAATCTTACGCCCATAGTTTTATCTGATCTCGTTGCTGCTGCTTCAATAAGCCAACGCATAGCGAGCGCGCGGCCACGCGCAGGCTGAACTTCCATAGGAATTTGATACACGCTACCACCAACACGACGAGGGCGAACCTCAATTGCAGGGATAAGGTTATCGAAAGCACTATAAAAAAGGTCAAGGCCTTTTTCTTGATTTCCATTTGATTTTTTAATGATTACATCGAGAGCATCATATACGATGTCTCGAGCAATATTCTTTTTTCCGCGCTCCATTATCACATTGATAAGCTTTTGAATGAGCGGAGAATTAAAGCGAGGGTCAACGCCGATATCACGTTGAAAATTTACGGATCTACGTCTTGGCATGTTCTTCTTCCTTATGCTTTAGGCTTTTTTGTGCCGTAAAGAGAGCGCGACTTTTTACGATTTTCTACGCCTGCAGAATCAAGTGCACCACGAACGATGTGGTACTTAACACCCGGCAAATCTTTTACCCTACCACCACGAACGAGCACCACAGAGTGTTCTTGTAAGTTGTGTCCTTCTCCAGGAATATAAGCGGTTATTTCGTTGCCATTAGAAAGCTTCACACGCGCAACTTTTCGAAGTGCAGAGTTAGGCTTTTTAGGCGTTGTGGTAAACACACGCACACAGACACCACGAACTTGTGGGCATCGCTTAAGCGCACCGCTTTTTGTCTTTGACTTTTCAGAGATGCGTCCTTCGTAAGAAAGCTGACTAATGGTAGGCATATCTTAAACTTCCTATTCACTAACTGTTAACCGGATATTTACTTAGATTTTCTACAGAACCATGCGACAAGTCTTCGCTCTTTCAGTGCGGTATAAGACGTTACAGGTTGCGTAAAAGAGATAAAGGCATTATAGAGGTTCCTGCACTTTTTTCAAGTGGAATTGAAGAAAAATACTGTTAATGGTAGGTTAAAGCAATCTTTTAAAAAAATTCTCCCCTTTTATAATCGTAAAGGACTTGCTGATGATGCTTTTAGAACAACTCTGGTCTTTTCTTTCGACTACCTTTTTAAGCAAAAACATTCTTTTTATAGCTCTCGGAATTTTTGGGATAGGGTTCGTTATAGCTTTTCATGAGCTCGGCCACCTCCTCTTTTGCAAGCTTTTTGGCATCAAGGCACCCTCCTTTTCCATCGGCATGGGGCCAAAGATCCTCAGTCGTAAGATCGGTACCACCGAGTATTCAATCTCAGCCATACCCCTGGGGGGCTATGTTGAGATCGCCCAGGCCTCAGAGGAGTCCTCAGCACACACCAAAGAGGCCTACTTTGAGACCAGGCCTTATTGGCAAAAAATGCTCGTCATGGGCGGCGGTATCATGTTTAATATGATCTTTGCTTATACAACCCTTTCTCTTCTCTATCTTTCTGGCATGCCAAACTCCCCCATCGCCTACCCAGAAAATGCCATACCAGTTATAAATTCTATCATCAAAGACGGTCCTGCCCAGACGGCCGGGCTTCAGGTTGGGGATAAGGTTCTAGCAATCAATGGCACCCCTATTCATGACGATATAGGAGCGCTTTTTGACCAAATTAGGCCTCTTGCCCATACAAAGGCTCGCTTTAGTCTTGAGCGAAACAACCATCAATTTGATCGGAATGTCACCCTGGGTGAACGAAAAGAGGCTGGGGCAAGCGCTGGGTTCTTGGGGGTTGGGTTTGAAACGAGGGCTCTTCCTGCTCTTCCTTTCTTTTCGGCTCTTAAACGAGGCTTTAGCCGTACCAACACTATTGTCGTAGCTACCATCAAAAGTTTTAAGGGGATGTTTGCCAACCGAAGCATTGAAGGGTTAGGCGGTCCCATTATGATCATTTCTCAAACCATTAAGCATGCTGAGCGTGGCCTTAAGATTTTCTTTACCTTCTTGGCTCTTATCAGTATCAACCTTGCCATTCTTAACCTTATTCCCCTTCCTATCTTAGACGGGGGCCAGGCTCTTTTTGCTACGATTGAGGCTATAATCAGGCGTCCACTTCCTGTACGCATGAGAGAGTATTTGGCTCTCGGCACCTGGGCAATCTTCATTCTTCTTACCCTGTACCTTAGCTTTAAGGACATAAAATTTATCCGTGCTCTGCGTAACGATACGGTTACTCAAAAGGATGCACAAAAATAGGTATTGGATTTTTAAACAAAAAAAGAGAGCGGCAGAAAAAAATCTGCCGCTCTCTTTTTTTGCGATTACTTAATTTTACGCAGCTTTTTCTGGAGCTTTTTCAGCTTTAGCGGTTTTAGCTTTTCTCGGCTTTGCAACCTTAGGTTTAGCTACCGTAAACTGAGCGGTGTGAGGATGCTCTGATCCTGCATACACTTTGAGTTTTTTGATCACTTGTCTGCTCAATTTATTTTTTGGCAACATGCCCTTCACCGCATGTTCAATTAAATGAGCAGGGTTCTTTTTCATTACTTCTCGAGCAGTCAACTCTTTAAGCCCGCCAATCCAACCGGAATACGTAGCATAAATTTTTGTGTCCATCTTATCGGCTGTTAGCTTAATTTTTTCGGCATTGATAACTACTACGTAGTCACCAGAATCTGTTTGAGGGGTAAAGGTAGGAACATTTTTACCGCGCAAAATGTCGGTGATTTCAGTCGCTAATCGACCAAGAACTTGCCCTTGGGCATCGATAAGGTGCCATGCTGGGGCTTTTTCTTCGTTTTTAAGAAAAAAGGTTTTATTAAAATCCATTATTGAATCCTGCTATAGATAGTTAAGGCTATGCCTCTAATTTTCTTGGGAAAACGGTCAAAAAAACAAACGGGACCTTGTTATTGTACTTACAAAAAGAATGGCGGTCAAACGGAAAACCAACAAAAATGCCGTTCCTTTCAGTTCATTCAGTTGATGACTCTGAGGCAAAACAGACGTTACATTTTGAAACTTTTTGCATTGGAGGCTATACTAACCGCCGTCTTAGATCTAAAAACATTTTTTCTCAGGATACCATCTCATGTTAAGTTGGCTTGTGCTGTTACCTCCCGCCATCGTTATTTTTTTAAGTTTTGTCACAAAAAAAGTTAATCAGGCACTTTTGGGAGGCATTATCGCGAGCGCCTTCATTGTTTCTCAGTATTCACCTCTTGCAACCGTATCTCTAACCATTCGAAGCATTTTTAACAAAGCCACTGATATCGACAACCTGTATCTCTACGGCTTTCTCATCATTCTGAGCACGATTATTATTTTGATGATCCACTCAGGAAGCACGGCAGCCTACGGGCGCACAATCAAGCGCGTAGTGCACACTGCTCGCGGTGCCGAAAGCGCCTCGCTCATTCTTTCAAGTTTCTTTTTCATCGATGATTATTTAAGCAGCTTGACGGTTGGATCAGTCATGCGAACCATCACCGATCAATTTAAAATTCCGCGGGTAAAACTGTCATTCCTCATCAACATGCTTGCACCCGCCATGGCCGTCTTTATTCCTCTTTCAAGCTGGATCGCCTTGATTTTGAGCCAGCTTCGCAACGCGGGGATATCCGATGTCCTCAGTGATAAACCACAGATCATCGCCGATCCTTTTATTGTGTACTCAGAAACCCTACCGTACATT
>JABCYS010000034.1 GCA_013290085.1 Candidatus Babelota bacterium | reverse complement strand
CCTTTTTTCTTATTGTTCGTGGTCAGGAAAATTAAAGCGCGCATCATTCTTCTTCTTGCTCTTTTTCGCCACACTCTCGCCGTGGTACCTGCGTAATTACCAACTCACCCAGCAGTGGTTTTTTTGTCCTATGTCTGGTGCTTATCTGGAAGCATTTTGTGCACCAAAGATTGTACGTCGCCTCACCAACTGGCCCCTAGAAACGTGTATGAGAAGATTATTTGCTCAAGTTGAGCAAGAAGCTCAGAAGGAACAACAGCTTTTACGCGCTGCGCACTCCGATGCTGTGGTGGTAAAACACATTACCTGCGGAAAGGTGGCGTGGCCGTGGCTCAAGCAGTATCCATGGTATACCGCGTATGACTGGATGGTACAGGTAATTAAAACCTGCTTTGATTTGTATGCAAATCAGCTTGTTGCACTTGCCAATAATACTTTTAGTTATGACCCACTCGAAGAATTTTTAACGGAGAAGATGGCCGCCGCACTTTATAAAGGTGTCCTGCCATTGTGGATACGTATCATCGCCTGGTTAGAACTATGCACCGCACTTGCACTGTGGCTTGGATTGTTGGGAGGATTTTTTGTTTTTATGGTTCGGCCTTTGTATCAATTTTTCATGCATAAAAAATCATGGTCGTGGCTGACCGCGCTCTGGTTGAAAACAACACCACTGATTGGAGCTGCTCTTTTTATGACGGGTGGGTTTGGGTATGCGCGGTTACGTCTTCCCATTGAACCGCTTATGATTATTTTAGCGCTCACCTTTTTCTTTCAAGGAATATTGTTCAAACAAAAATCCCCACGTTAACCATGGGGATTTTTTTGTTTAAAGAGGTAAAAGCTATTTTTGTTTCTGATCGCTTGCCATCAGTTTTGCTTTCACTTCGTCTTGCAAGCGCGATATGTCATTTCGCAAGCACAAAATTTCATTGAGAAGCGCATCTATTTTTTCCGGTGATACAACCGCGAGTTCCCTACGAGCAGCCGTGTTTTCATTAAGAGCGGCTGTGTTTTCATTAAAAGAAGCCGTGAGTTTCTCGTTAACAACCGTAAGCTTACTTAGAGATGCAACAAGTTCATCGTCCTGTGTTTGTCCAGCGCATGCTGTACCTAAAATGCTTACTGCCGCCAAGAAAGTTAACAATAATTTTTTCATAAAAAATCCTCCCGGGAATGTTTAAAAACAACTTTGATTAAAAAGTGCTTTTAATCTTGTTCGCTTTCTAGCGCTTCCACTTCATCTTGCAAACGCTCAACTTCATCTAAAAGTGCATTGCGTATTTCGTCGTCTTCGGCTGTTAATTGCTCTTTTTCATCGAGCGCTATCAGTTCTGATGCAATTTCATCAAGACGAGCAAGAATATCCTCTTTTGTTTGCCCAGCGTATGCAGTACCAAAAACAGTTGCTGCAGCAAATAATGTTAACAATAATTTTTTCATGAGATCCTCCGAAAAAATGGTGAAAAATAGCGTTAATAGTATGTTAATTTTGGCACAAACTTCAACTTTTAAAAAAAAGGATCGTACGTATACTTTGAGAAAAAAGAATCATTTTTTATGAGCACAAACCATGAAAAGACTTTACGCTCCGTGGCGCAGCAAATATTCCAAAGCTATCGTCCAAGCAGATCACACCAAAACTTTTGCAGACGATTGCGTTTTCTGCCAACAAATTTCAACACAGCAGGATGAAGAACATTTCATCTTGCGCCGCTTTGAGCATTGTATCTTCAAACTCAATCTCTATCCCTACAATGCTGGCCACGTGCTCCTTCTCCCCAACAAACATGTTGCCTCTTTGGATCACCTTACCAGCAATGAACAGCTGGCGATAATAACGGTGTTGAGCAAAGGGATTGCAACGATACAAAAAACACTGGGAAATCCCGGAACTAATGTTGGCATCAATTTAGGAAGAGTCGCGGGCGCCAGCATTCCCAACCACCTCCACATTCACATTCTTCCGCGCTGGCAAGGGGACACCAATTTCCTTCCCACACTGGCCAACACCCAGGCTATATCGGTCGATCTTAAAGACATCTACCTCAGGCTCAAACCTGAGTTTGAAAAACTCTGAAATCAATTTCTTTTTCCGTGCTGACACAAAGCTACTAATTTCCTTTGAGCATAGAAGCTCTATTTTGTGCGGACTCTTTCAAAGGTCGCGCTAAACCAAGCATCCTTCTCGACAGAAAAACCGCTTTTATCCTTGATTTTTGTGTTGGCGCCATTGTTAAGTAAAGGTACTATAAGTCGACTATCCTGTTTTTTTACCGCTTTAATCAAAGCTGTCTCTCCAGCATTATCTTGAGCATCTATAGTTCTCTTCTTTTTTCTCGAAAGCCATGTGCGCAATCCTTTTTTTTCACGTTTAGCTTCTTCTTCATTTGCTTCTTCTTTTTCAAGCAATTCCTCCACCATATCATCACGACCATTGTCAACGGCTAACATTAAAGCAGTTTCTCCGTTTTCATTTTTCATAGTCATATCAACAAGCCCGCTCACTGACAATTCTCCTGGATTCTTCACTTGATGCTTCAACAATAGCTTTAGAATCGGCAATCCTTCGTTTTTCAAAAAAGTAGTTTCCATCAACGGCGTCATGTTGTGCTCATCCGGTATATTCACATCTGCGCCTGCATCAAGCAATTGCTCAACCAAATGTGGATTCTTGCTACGTATTGCATATATCAAGGCAGTGGCACCGCCATCTTTTAGGTTTACATTTAAACCAGGCGTTTCTAAAAGATAATTGACTATGATTCTTTTTGATTGTTCCGGTGTATCTATGCCTTTTGATTGTTCTGGCATATCTATGACAATTGCCGTCATAAGCGGCGTATATCCTTGATACCCTTCATTAACGTTAGCACCACGCTTCAACAATAGCTGAACAATTCCATGATCGCCATTCTGAATGGCTTCAATAAGTACAGTTCGCCCATCATCTTCTTTCACATTCGGATCCGCACCATTTTGCAAAAGCGTTTCGACTCTTCTATAGACGTGTTCACGCACAGCCTTTAAAAGCGCTTTCTGTTCTTGGGTAGTAATTGCACCTACTCCATAAGCATAAGCTCCTGTCAGGCTCACGATAATAAACGTATATACTATGCGCTTCATTGGCGCTCCTTTCCCATAAAAACAATTACTTAGGTCTATGAGTAATGGTACTTGTTCGAGACGCATAAAAACAAGACTTTTGAGCTGCTCCTAGGAATCAGCAAGAGGTAGAGTCGCCGGCGGCTGCACCCCACCACCCTCTTTGTCATAATCCAAACAAATAAATTTATTGCAAATTGCAAATATATATCGGTAGAATAAGTATAAATGACACCACGATGTGCCACTTTGAAAAAGGATTATGTTAATGAACAAGAAATTAGTACTTCTACTTACCCTGTGCATCCCGCTTGCACTCACGGCCCAAGATTCTCGGGTTGCTGAGTGGGCAAAGCTTTTTTATATTGATGCGAAGCTTGATCAAAGTTACCTGAACGGCATTGCTTCTTTTATTTGTTACCTGATGGAAAAAGAACCATCGGAAAAACGCTTTAACAAAGAATTTAAAAAAGTTCGCCAATCATTTAAAGATGCGCCTAACTACTTCCAACAAAGTCTTGTGCGACTTTATTCCAATTCCTACTCGCAGGCCTATAAAACAAGTGCCAATGCGCAAGAACCCAACCACGCGGTGTGGCAAGACGCTCTGATGAGTTATTACCATTCGGTGTACCCGCTTCTTGACGCCAGCCATAAGACCATCAGTTATGGAGCTAAAAAGGGGATGGACCTCCCTCAGCCCAACAATTAAATGGCGAACTTATTTTTGATAGACGCGGCTTTCTTCTATTCAAACAGGTCGATGAATATTTCAACTGCCTAAGATTCAAAAAAATCCTCTAGTGCTTCTCGCGGTACTGGCGCAACCGCTCCGAGGCTTTTGCGTTCTCTGCCTTTGCTTCTTGAGCTTGCTGAGCATAATAAGCGGCTTTTTGATCACCCAACTCTTTAGCCGCCACTGAAGCATTTGTGTATGCATTGGAGATGAAGTCCCAGAACGCAGCTATACCGTTCAAATCCTCATCTACACTTATACCTTTTTGAATATTCTCCCGAACCTTCTCTTCAAACCCCGGAATCTTTGCTTTAATCCTTTCTGCATTTGCGCTCAGAGACGTTATTTCACTTTTAAGAATATCATTCATTTCTGTGACAATGCCCTTAATTCTTTTGGCATCGCTAGCCAATCCCATCGTTTGATAATCCTTTGCTATATCAATAAAATCATTTCTCATGCCTATTATCGCATCAGCAAGTTCGGGGGCTAGAGCTCCAGGCCTTATATCTACTTCTCTTTCCTTCAGAAGCATCTCTTTAATGTCATTGAGGTCACTTTGACTCATCTTTTCTCTGTGTCTCAGCTGCCGCTCATCTTCCTTTTTAAGAATATCGTCTATCCTTTTAATATTGTCCTGAATCCTTTCGGCATCTTTAGCCAGTCCCATCGTTTGATAATCCCCTGCTAACGCAATAAAACCACCTCTCAGTTTTTCTAGATCATTTGGATACATGCCCAGGCCTAGCCCCTGTCCTTGTTCAATCGAAATCTTTGTTGCAAGGTCATTTAGGGCATCTCGAAGTTTCATTTCTTTTTTTCTCAGCACGTCCTCTTTTGGCGTTGCGCGCCATTCACTATCTGTTTCAAATTTATCCTTGGCGATATTAAGTTTTGCTGCAACAGCGGTTGCCAATTCTTTGTTTGCCTTGTTTCCCTTATATGTATCTGGATGCCAAAGAGCTATTAAAGACATATAATTTTTCTTCAATGGCGCATCTTCGTTAAAGAATCTTAAAAGCTTATATTGGCTCGTTTGATTCAAAAATTCTTTAAATTTTTTAATAGCTTCAGTATCAGCACTTTGCGGCGCCTTTCCTGTCTTTATAGCTTCAAAAAAATCTTTTTCGGTAAATTCGGGAAAGGTTTGCTTAGGCTCTGCAGGCAAAGTTGATTTAGGCATTGATGGACCGGCTGCGGGAGCGGATGGCACAGGCATCGGTACTTCTTCCTGCGGAGCTTCTTCTGGCTGTTGCGGGACTCCGGCTGGTTGAGGCATTGATGGTGCTGTGGTTGGTTTTTGCGGGGCTTCTTTTTTTGGCACAGTGAGCCATTCTTCCGTGCTCACCAATTTCTCCTTGGCATCACGAAGCCTTAGTATAACTAACCAGGCCAAATCTTTATTCCCTTGCCTAACCAGCTTCCAGCGCTCCTCCAAGGCGTCATAGTTGTCCCTTAGTGGCACATCTTCATTAACGAATCTTAAAAGATTATATGCGCTAGTTTTTTTCAAAAAATCTTTAAATTGTTCAATGTCTTCAGTACTTTCTGGCGCCTCACCCGCCCTTAAGGATTCAAAAAAGTCTTTTTCGGTAAATTCGGGAACAGTTGGTTGAGGCATTGATGGTGCTGTGGCTGGTTTTTTCGGAGCTTCAGTTGGTTTTTGAAAGACAAAAATGGCAGCCACTATCACGCCGACTACTGCTAGTGCTATACCAGCGGCAATAGCCGCTGTTTTTAAGATTTCTTTTGTTACCGTTGTGATATAAACATTGGCTTTTGGTAACTGTTTTTGAATTTGCTTTTGCAGTGCCTCTGCGCCTGGGTTATTGGGTATAAATACAAATTTTACGTTGTTTAGCCCTTGCATCGCTCCATCAGGAATAGGTTGAAGGAGATTGCTCCCAAGCCATAAAAACTGCAGGCTCCCAAGGCCATTAAATGCCCCCGGCTCAATGGTACTGATTTTGTTCTTGCTCAGATCGAGAGCTTTAAGATCTTTAAAAACAGGAAAGTTAAAACTGTTGGCTTTAAGCACTTCCAGCTTATTACCACTCAATCCTATAAACCAGGCTTTACCAATCCCCTCTACCTGTTCAATGCCATCCAAGCTGGTAATGCCTGCCTGCGGCAATGTAAAAATCTTTTTTCCCATACGAAAAAAGCTGCCCTTCTTGCGTGCCTGAACAGCCTGGGTGACAGACACTTGCCCTGCCTGGCCCAAAAGTTGTGCTGTCACCAGCAAAGAACAGATCACTGATGTTAAAAATGTTTTTTTAAACAACATAAATTCCTTCCTCATAAATTACGCAACATAGGCAAACCAATGCATGGGCAAATCTGAAAAATATCTTACGGCGGCATGGTAACAAAAAGCCTGATTGGAATTCCAACAAAACGAGATCCTTGCCCAGATTTCCTCATTATTGAGGCACTTGTTCAATCAAGAATCGAACAACCCTCAGTCGCCCGGAAGAGAAGACCAGCTTTAATTCTCAGGCTAAACAAGCTATGCTTGAACCAACTTTATTTTTAATTTCATGTACCTTTTTTAAGCAAGCGCTCGCCGTTTCTCAAGGATATGTATGGATTCAGCTGAAATTCGCCAAAAATTTTTTGATTTTTTTACGCAAAGAAAACATGAAAAAGTCTCAAGCTCATCTCTCATTCCGGCACAGGACCCGACCCTGCTCTTTGCCAATGCCGGCATGAACCAATTTAAGGACGTTTTTCTGGGTAAGGAAAAGCGCAGCTACACCCGAGCAGTAAGCATACAAAAATGTGTACGCGCCGGCGGCAAGCACAACGATCTTGATAACGTTGGTTTTACCAAACGTCACCTCACTTTTTTCGAGATGATGGGCAACTTCTCATTCGGCGACTATTTCAAAAAAGAAGCAATTGAATATGCCTGGAACTTCCTGACCACCGACCTGCAACTTCCCAAAGATCGCCTTCATGCCAGTGTGTTTCGTGAAGATGATGAAGCTTACAACATTTGGCATACGGTCATCGGCCTACCACAAGAACGCATCGTCCGCCTGGGCGAAGCTGATAATTTTTGGCAGATGGGTGACACCGGTCCCTGCGGCCCGTGCTCAGAAATTTATATCGATCAGGGCAAAGAAATTGGCTGCAAGAAAAAAGATTGTGGGCCAGGTTGTTCCTGCGATCGCTTTTTAGAAATCTGGAACCTTGTTTTTATGCAATATGATCGCCAACCAGATGGCACCGACAAACCACTCAAACAAACTGGTGTTGATACCGGTATGGGGCTCGAGCGCCTTTGTGCTGTGGTACAAAAGAAAGATTCGGTCTTCCTCACTGATCTTTTTGAACCTTTGCTCAAAAAAACAGAACAGCTTACTGGCCTCGACTATAAAAAACAGGATGAAAAAGTTAAAGCAGCATTTCATGTTTTAGCTGACCATATCCGTTCCTCATCGCTTATCATTGCCGATGGCGGTTCGCCATCCAACGAAGGTCGTGGCTACGTGTTGCGTAAAATTATTCGCCGCGCAGCTTTGTTTGCACAAAAGCTTTCTAACAAAAATATTTTTCCTGAACTGGTAGATCCACTCGCAGACAAGTTAGGGTCCATCTACCCGGAATTGGAAATCAATCGTGAAAAAATAAAAAAAATCCTCACCAGTGAGATAGAAAAATTCTCGGCAAATTTAGTTCGTGGCCAAGCTATTTTAGAAACCTATTTTGCTGAAAGTAAAAACAAAAGTATCTCGGGCGAACAAACTTTTAAACTGTATGACACGTTTGGTTTCCCACTCGAACTTACTCGTATTATCGCCGGTGAACGCGGCTTTGATGTCGATATCGCTGGATTTGAAAAAGAGATGGAAAAACAACGCGAACAATCAGGAAAGAAGCAGGCCAAATCTCAAGGAGAACTTGAACTTCCTGCAGACCTGGTTACGCAATTTACCGGCTACCAAGAAACAGAAACCACTTCTCCTATTCGTGCACTCATTGTTGATAATGAGCTGGTTGATGCAGTACCTGCTGGCACTGAGTGTTGGGTGATTACTCAACGATCGCCGTTTTACGTTGAGTGTGGTGGTCAGGTGAGTGATCAAGGATTTATCACCATTGCTGGCAAACAAGCAAAAGTTTTGGATCTGAAAAAATTTAATCATGCCATAGGCGCAAAAATTTCGGCCCCTGGTGAAATGAAAGTGGGTATGTCGGCGGTCCAGGTCGTCGACCGACAACTTCGTCTCAATACGATGAAAAATCACACCGCGACTCACTTGCTACAAGCTGCCCTCATCCAAATTTTTGGGAAGCAGATTAAACAATCAGGTTCTTTGGTTGAGCCTGATTATTTGCGTTTTGATTTTACGTATCATGAAAATTTGAGCGCTGAGGATATTAAGAAAGTTGAGGATGTAGTGAATGCCAAAGTTCAGGAAAACATTCCGGTATCAGTAACACTCAGTACCCACAAGGCTGCTACTGACCGTGGTGTTATCGCTTTCTTTGGTGAAAAATATAATCCGGAAGAGGTTCGGGTTATTGAGGTTCCTGGTTTTTCTGCTGAGTTATGCGGCGGTACTCACGTACGGGCAACGGGCGACATTGGCTGCTTTAAGATCACCGAGGTTTCTGCTTTGTCCGCAGGCAACCGTCGTATTTTTGCCGTGACAGGACCGAAGGCTGTTGAGTTGTTCCAAGAAAATTATGGCTTAGTCAAAAAATTAAGTCAGGAATTCAAAGTTCAACCGCATGAAGTTTTGTCAGCAATCAACAAACAAAAAGATCAATTAAAGGTGTTGCAGGCGGAAGTTAAGCAGTTAAAAAAGCAGGCCTTTGAAACACAAGTTCCTACCTGGCTCTCGCAAACTGAGATGGTTGGCAAAATACCATTCTTGTTTCTTGAGCTTCCTGAGGCGTCTGGTGAAGAACTAAAAGAACTTGCTACTCATCTTCAAAAACAAAAACCTGGTTTTTATTTTCTGATTAGTTCTACTGATGCAAAGAGTAGTTTCATGGCGGCTCTTTCACAGGAATTTGCAGCGATGGTTAATTTAAAAAATTTCCAAGCTTGGCTACAGGAGAACCTTGGTATTCGTGGCGGCGGCAGCGCTCAATCACTCCAAGGTGGCGGCCCTCGTCTTGAAAAATCATGGCAGGAAAAAATCAAGCAGTGGCTGAAGAGTCAGACATAGAAAAGAAAAAGCCCACCGAATAATCGATGAGCTTTTTTGGCCTGATACTCTACAAAAACTACTAGAGGTCTCTGTAAAATTTAGCGCCATTGTCTACGAGTGTTT
>JABCYS010000033.1 GCA_013290085.1 Candidatus Babelota bacterium | reverse complement strand
GAATGGACGTACAGATGGTATACCAACTCTGGTTGCTAGCGACGCAGATACTAAAGCTACTAGTCCAAATGGTCATACACCCTTGCATAAGGCTATACAAAATGGCCAACTTGATGCCATAGATCTTCTGGTTGATGCTACTGCAGAAAAATGTTGAATGATTATGGTGTAGGGGATATTGAGTTATCTGAAAAAGTTAATTCTACTTAAGCAACTTACTTAAACGCTTTGTTGAGTTAAAAAAGAATAAAAAATGGAATGGTATAAAAAAAGAACAACTGAGGATATTTCGATGAAAAAGATAATTCTTATAATACTCGCAACCCTTTCTTTTGTAATGCCAACCCAAGCCATGGAACTGCATAAAGCCGTTGCGGAAGGTAATTTCCCTGAAGTTGAGAAACTTATTAAACAAATGGTACCTATTAATACTCGCGACGATCAAGATGGTTTGACTCCTCTCCATTGGGCGGCCATTTGTGGCCAAGTCGATATTGCAAGGGTTCTTCTTGAAAAAGATAAAATAGTCAAAGAAAATATTATTGAGACTGCTACAAAAACAGGTTATACCCCCCTGCATTTTGCTGCCGTGTATGGACACAAAGCTATGGTAGAGCTCCTGCTTGAACGACGCGCAAATCCTGATGCTATCACCCCAGAAGGAATTACAGCGCTACATTTTGCTATTGCCGGTGGCAAGGTACCTCTTTTAAACAGTCGAGAACAGCATCAATTATATACCCCCTTACCTGAACCTGAAGCCGCTAGTACTTCTGCCAATGCTAGTACCGCTGCTAATAATCGATACACTGATGTTGCAACACTCCTTCTAAATAACCGTGCCAATATTGAGGCTACTACTCAAGAAGGCAATACCCCCCTACATTTGGCTTCTTTTTTCGGGCAGACAGAAATAATAAGACTCCTGATTGAAAAAGGCGCTGATGTTCACGCTATCAATAATCACGAGGTATTTGATTCTACTCCCCTGCATTTGGCCGCTTACCATGGGTACAGCGATGCTCTAGAGGTTCTGCTTAATAATGGTGCAGCTATTGAGGCTGATCAAATTGATGGCGCCAAACCCTTGCTTATTGCAGCCACTAATGGCCACTTCGATGCTGTACAGCTTCTACTTGCTAGAGGTGCAAATATTGAAGGTGAAGATAATGTAAATTGGACTCCTCTACATAAAGCTGCCAACAATGGGCACTTACCTATTGTTGAGCTTTTGCTACGAAGCAGAGCGGATATTAATGCCCGCACTAATCAAGGCTGGACAGCCCTACACAATGCAGCTTTCAATGGTCAGACAGAAGTTATAGATTTCCTGCTGAGAAATAATACAGCAATAGATGCTGCAACTGGAGATCTAGGCATGACAGCACTGGCTGTGGCTGCAAGCAGAGGTCATATATCAGCTATGGATCGTTTGATTCAAGGAGGAGCAAATATTAATGCTGCTACACCACGTGGCTGGACCCCTTTACTTCAGGCGGCCCAAGATGGCCAGCTAGATGCTGCAAGGCTTCTTCTTAATAATGGAGCAAATATTAATGCTCGCACTAATCAAGGGAGAACCTCATTGTACTGGGCTACCGAAAATGGCCACAAAGATATTGTTCAGCTTCTTCTTAATAATAAAGCAAATATTGAGGATAGCACTCCTCAAGGTTGGACTGCTTTACACCTTGCTGCGAACCTTGGTCACACATCTATTATAGAGCTTCTGCTTGGGCTAGGTGCAAATATTGATGCTATAGATAACCAGGGTTGGACACCATTGCATCATGCTTCCCAGAATGGGCATGAAGGCGCTAGCAATTTTCTGATTAATCATGGTGCAAATATTCACGTTCAATCTACTGATACTGATGCGTCTGAGGGAGGCATGACTCCATTGCATGTGGCTGCTTGGATGGGACGTACCGGTGGTATATCAGCTCTGGTTGATAGAGGTGCAAATACTAATGCTACTACTCCAGGTGGTCATACGCCTTTGCATTATGCTACAGAAAATAACCAAGATGATGCCACAGATCTTCTGGTTGATGCTGCTGCAGAAAAATGTTGAATGATTTTGGTGTAGGGGATAATGATAGCGGACAGAGTTGCGCCATTCAAAAATGACAGGCCGCAGCAAAATTTTTTTAGGCGTTCTCTTTTAACATTTCCACCGCCTCTTTCCTATCCCCTTTTCTCAGTACCCTAAAACTTATTTCTGCACCTTCCAGATGAACACTCACATCACCTTTCAAATAAGAAAGAACAAGGCCAACGCCCATCACTGAAAGTAATGGATGTTCGCGCACCACGGATCTCGGTCCCGCATAGTAGAGACAGCCCAACACTGATAAGAAGAATGGGTTGGTCATGAGTTTTTTCGCGCGCTCTTTTACCTCGCCAGCCCTAGCTCTGAGAACTTCAAGATCACTTTTTATAATGCCCGTAAATCCCGAAGCAGGAGCAGTTATAAAAAGTACACTGAGTAATACGCAACTAAATTTCTTCATGATCTCCTTTAAGCGGCAACTTTTCGTGCCCGTATATTGTTTTCCACTTTCATTTCCAAAATGTACTCAAGAACTTTTTGCTTTATAACCTGCAGTCGCAATAATCCTTCCTCTGTTTTGTCCGCCATGGTCGCATCTAAACAAAACAATGCCCCCAATCCTACTCTCTTTATAAAACCGCTTCTAGATCTATACCGATTGATCATGACCATCTCATGCTCAACCTCAGATAAAAAATCTAAAAGTATTTTTTCATTGCTATCAAAAAGTTTTTTGGCACGACGCCGAGTTAGAATATCTTGCGACAGTAAATCAACTAAATTTCTTGCGGGCAAATCTTTGAGCTGGACAATAGATAGGTGACCACTCCAATTCATCCAGAGGTTTTCTTGATGCATGGTTCGCTCTAAATCTTTCAGACGATAAAAATTATACAGCATGGCCACAATAGAAAAGCCACCCACTCCTAGCCACACACGAAGATCAGAAACAATGGGATGTAACTGTGCTGCGTAAGAAGCATCGACAAGGGATTCATGAGCTGGTTTATTGTGCGCAACAGCATCCTCATTTTGTACGAGCGGCGCTTTTCCTGCAGCATCAGAAGCCGTACCATTTGCTTGCTGCATAAAATGAGCAGGCACCTGCACCTGAATCGTCTCTTCTTTCGCACGACTCTCTGGCGACATTAATAAATCTATTCTGCTTACAAAATTTTTTAGCTCTGCTTCATCTCTAAATTTATTTTTCCATTCAGGCTGATCTTGCCCCTGTTCCTGAGATGACGAATTGCCCCCGGAAGAAAAGAGCCCCGCTCCATACGCTTCTCGCGCCTGGTTTGGCGTTAGGTAAAAAGCTTGTCGAAAAAATCTTTCCTGAGAAAGTTCTCTGGCGCATTCCCTTTTAATTTCATTAATACGCGCCTCATCCTCATCACTAATGCCAGCTTCTTGATCTTTTTTGCTCACCAGAACAGCAAGCTCTCTGACCATGTCTGATTGAGTTTCTCCCTGCAGTTTTTTATGAAGCCTTATATATTCTTCTGCAAATTCTAATGCCGGTTTATAGAACACCTCTTTAGCCTGTAACCATTCCTTCCCCTGCGAAGCATCCCACCAGTCTCTTATCACTTTGTTGTTTTTTAAAAGGGAAAGCACCCTATCCTGCGGCAATACCTGCAGAGCACGAAAAATATGCTCGTCGCAGTTGAGCATAATGAGCATGCGCTGTAAGTTTCGCAAATCCTCATTTTTCCCCCGAAGAATCAGATCATGAATCGTACTAATAAACACATCCGATACCAGACGGCTCCTGTTTGCCTCTAATTTCTTTTTTAAAAAAGTACACCCATTTAAAAGATTTTTTCCTGAACTTTTAAGCAACGTATTAATAAGATCAGAAAAATTGTTGTACGCATCTTCATCCACATGCTCAGGAAAATGAGCAAGCTGTACTTTTCTGTCTTCCATAGCGCCAGACGCTTGACCACCCTGCTCTTGCACCATGCAGAAACTCGCCGTCGGCATTATTAAAAATGAAAAAAATAGTGCTCCCCAATACATGACTCTCCCCTTTTTTAAAAAGCTTCATTAAATTTCTATAGCAAATCAGGAACAAACGTGACAATATGCTGATTAAAACCAAGCAAAAAACAGTATTTAAATGAGGCGCCTCCCATGAAACAATTTTTATTTGCTGCTAACTGGAAAATGTATTTATCCGCCCATGAAGAAATAGCTTTTTGCCTAAAATATAAGGATGAACTCATCAAACTTGCCCAAACACACAAAGTGACCATCGCACTCTGCCCATCATTTGTATCCTTGCAGGCACTGGGCGAACAACTTGATCAAACTCCACTCATGCTTGGTGCACAAGATTGCTCTGAGCATTCAAAAGGCGCGTTTACCGGACAAGTTTCTGCACAGTCACTTGCCGAAGTTGGTTGTGCGTACACGATCATCGGCCACAGCGAGCGCAGAATATTCCAGGAGGGGGCACCATCACTCGCCAAAAAAACAGCCCGCTTGTTTGAACAAAAAATATGTCCCATCATTTGTGTCGGTGAAACGCGGGAAGAATACGACCGCAAAGAAACAGCCGCCGCCCTCACTCGTCAACTTTCTCCCCTCCTTGAAACCTTAACTTCAGCCCAAGAACCTTTTTGCCTCGCCTATGAACCAATCTGGGCTATCGGCACCGGAAAAACGCCGACCCCCCAGGAGATCGGCGCCGTCTTTGAGCACCTCACCAAAACTCTGGGCCCTGTTGGTAAAAACTGCTCCCTGCTGTACGGCGGCAGTGTTACCGCCGCCCTGGCGCCCCAGCTTTATGCTGTACCCAACCTGGAAGGCTTTTTAATTGGCGGGGCAAGTATAGATTTCCAAGAGTTTAAAAAAATAGTACTATCGAGGAAATTGTAGATATTTAGCTATTTTTCGGAGTTATACATGCTATTTGGATTACTTGTTTTTCTCTTTTCATTCCTCAGTCTTTTACTCATCCTCATAATTCTTATTCAAAAAGGAAGCAGTAGCCTTGGCCTTGGCAATATCGGCGGCAGCAACCAGATACTCTTTGGTGGTTCTGGCGGTCAAGACATTTTCCAAAAAATAACCTGGGTTTTTGCTGCTCTTTTTATGGGCGGATCACTGGTACTCTCCATCATGAAAACACAACAAGTACGCGGCTCGCGGTATTTAGAAAGAAAAACAGTGCTGCCTCGTCCTCAACAGGCACCGGCTCCGCAACAAGCGCCAGCACCGCAAGAACCAGCAACTCCTCCAGCACAAGAGTAGTTTCTTAAAAAGTAATGAAGGCAAATCTATGGTAGTAGAGCGGTTCATCTCAGTAATAGCCAGCGTCATTGATGGCCTTGGCGGATCAACGCTCTATGTTTTTAACTCCTTTGGCCAGTTTGCCCTTTTTCTCGTCAATGCCATAACAGTCGCTTTTAGCACCAAACTCAAAGTCAAAAAAGTGCTCGATCATATGAAGCGCATCGGCGTTGACTCCCTCAGCATTATTTTACTCACTGGTACTTTTACGGGCATGGTCTTGGCGTTTCAAAGTTACATTGGTTTCCATCGCTTTGGTGGCGAGGAATTTATCGGCACCGTGGTAGCTCTTGGTATGATACGTGAGCTGGGACCGGTGCTCACCGGACTTATGGTTACTGGTCGTGCTGGTTCAGCAATTACCGCGGAGATAGGAACCATGGAAATTACTGAACAGGTTGATGCTCTCAGAACGCTTGGCATAAACCCTTTTCAATATTTAGTAATACCCCGTATTTTGGCAGGAACGCTCATCCTCCCTTTCTTATCTCTTTTTTGCAGCATGTGTGGTGTTATTGGTGGGTACTTTGTTTCGATCTATGCACTTTCTCTCAATCCTGAGCAATATACGTCTGGCATTAAGGAATATGTTGTGCTCAGTGATATCACCGGTGGGTTAGTAAAATCTGGATTTTTTGGTTTTATCCTGTCATGGGTAGGTTCTTACAAAGGGTATACAACGGTTGGCGGTGCGCGTGGCGTTGGTCTTTCAACCACACAAAGCGTTGTGATTGGATCAATTATGATTCTTATAGCCAATTACTTCTTAACAGCCCTGTTGTTTGAGAGTTAGCATGATAAGACTTGTTGATATTAGAAAAAAATTTGATTCAAAGTGGATAACCAAGGGTGTAGACCTTGAGATCCCAGAAAATAAATTTACCTGCATCATTGGAAGATCGGGTGAAGGTAAATCTGTTCTGCTCAAACAAATTGTGGGTCTTATTCGTCCAACCTCCGGATCAATTTTTGTGGACGGTGTTGATACAACAAAATTAACCGATGCGGAGCTGGGAGAAAATTTTAAAAAATTTGGTTACGTATTCCAGTTTGCAGCATTATTAGATTCACTGAATGTCTTTGAAAATATCGGCATCACCCTCCTGGAAAATGGGGTGAGCAAAGAGGATGCATTGCCCATCGTAAAAGAAAAATTAGCGTTGGTGCATTTAGAAGAAGACACTCTTGCAAAGTATCCTTCTGAGCTTTCAGGTGGCATGAGAAAGCGTGTTGGTTTAGCGCGCACGTTGGTCACCCATCCTAAATACATGTTGTATGATGAACCAACCACCGGACTTGATCCGATAACGTCACGGATTATCCATCAGCTCATGTATGATGTACAAAAACAGTACAACTTTACGTCCGTGGTCATCTCTCATGACATCGAAATATTTAAGTACGTAGACTATGTTGCATTGTTGCACAACGGGAAGATTCAATACTTTGGTGAAGCAAAAACAATTTGGGAATCAGATAACCCGTACGTCTACCAATTTATTCGCGGTCTTCCCAATGGTCCTATTCAGAGCGAAATCCCTCACATGGTGAATAAGGCTTAAGGCTTTCCACAAAGCCCATTCCATAAATCAAATCCATTTACTTCCCAATCAATAATTGTCATAATGTTCATCATCAAAATTTTTTTTAACTTCAATGAGGGTTTTTCAATGAAAAAGTTATTTCTTTTTTGTCTCATCAACGTCGTCTCTCTACCATTGTACGGAATGGACGCACATTATAATGTGACTAATGCAGAATGCCTCTCCAACTTACTCGGCGCCGTAGACGAATTAGGCAATAGCCCTGAATTTTTTCCTCCTCACAATGAAGAACAACTTAAAAGAGCCTTGCGTAAGGTTGTCCTAATTGACATCCTAGCTATCAGCACTGGTGCATTCATACACCAGTCTGTGCACCGAGACCTAGGCCTAGTCCTTATGGCAGGAGGCTCTTTCAGTTTATTACTTAATTTAAGTAAATACTTTGAAGAAAAAAGGGTAATGAACGCCACAGAAGCGACGGCCTCTAATTATTTAAAAGAGAATGGCTGGACAAAACTACTTATTTCTCCAAATTCAAAATGGCAAGAGCATCTTGCAAATGTTAATGTGCAGGGATATGAAGACCAATTAATTACCAACAATAATCAAGATCTTGCCCCCCGATTAAGAGCATCAATCTTGGCCTCATTACCGGCCTCACACAAGTCTTATGCTTGAGTGCAATATCCATCAATTTTTAGTACGCTTGCGCTCGATTTTCCCCTCTCGACCAGCATTCGAATTGAAAAAATCTTGTTCTGCTGCTAAAAAAAGAGATAATCCATGAAAAAATTATTTTTGATGTTGATGCTCAGTTCGTTTGTGCTCCACGGAATGCAGAATGATTTTGAAACATTACGGAACGCAGAACGACGCTGTGATAGCAGAGCACATAAAGAGGCACTGGAAAAACTATTAGATAAAGGTGTAGCTTTCGCTGTTCTCAATGAGTCTATACGAAGATTTTCCAGAGACTGCTTAAGCAAGTCTCAACCGCCTTTCACTTTTGAGAGCCCTGAGTGGTTGCCAATGGTCAGGCAAACCTCAATGTCCGTTCCCCTCGCTTCTTCTCATGCAGATAAAGCAAAAATGGCTGAACATAAGCAATCATTGGCAAAAATTTTACGTGCCCTCCCTAAAAAATAATTTTTTTAAAAGACTTCTAAACCTTACTTTCTTCATGAAGGTGTATCCATGAAAAAACTATTTCTTTTTTGGCTCCTCACCATTTTCTCCTTGCAATTGTATGGAATGGGTGCACCGCGTAGTGACACTGATGCAGAACGCCTCCTCCACATTGCTCAGCGCCATGCCGAATCAAATAATCATGTTGAACTTTTTCCTCTTCACAACGAAAAACCAATTGAAAGAGCCTTTCTTCAACGCGCCATAATTCCCTGCCTAGCTATCGGCATTGGTGTAATCATGCAACAGTCTGGGTACCGAGTCCCCGGCGAATTCCTTATTGGAATAAACTCTTTCAGTTTATTCTATTATTTAAGTTTACACCGTGAACAACAAAGAATAATGGACGCCACAGAAACGACGGCATCTCATTATTTAAAAGCTCGTGGATGGGAAGAATTACTTACTTCTGAAGAGTGGAAAAATCATCTAAAAAATGTTGATTTGAAGAGTTATGTGCACCAACTAAATACCAACAATGCCCCAGATAATGATCAAAATCTCCTCCAATTAAAGTCATTAATCTTGAACTCATTACCAGCCTCATACAGAGTTTAATTCCTAAGTCCAATGCTCATCAATTAAGGAATACCCATGAAAAAACTATTTCTTTTTTGTCTCCTCAACATCTTCTCCCTGCAATTGTACGGAATGGATGCACCGCGTGATGCCACTGATGCAGAGCGCCTCCTTCAACTTACTCAGCACCGTGCCACATCAAACAATAATCATGCTGAACTTTTTCCTCTTCACAACAAAATGCTACTTAGAATGCATACGCTTAGGGATGCCAAAATCGCCTGTCTATTTATCGGCAGCGGACTTATCCTACGTATCGGTGGCGGCTTTGTTTGGATCGTACAGCCTGTAGCCGCATGGGAACAAACTGCCGGCAAATCCCTTATTTTAATGGGCTCAACCTATTTAATCTGTAGTTTAATTTCACATCTTAAAAAGCAACGAAAAATTAAAGCCTCAGAACAAGCGGCATTTGATTGTTTAAGCGTACATGGATGGCAAGGCTTGCTTAATTCTCCAATTTGGAAAGAACATCTGAAAAATGTTGATTGTGAACC
>JABCYS010000032.1 GCA_013290085.1 Candidatus Babelota bacterium | reverse complement strand
ACGCTCGGTAAACAAATTCCCGTTGTCGCTGATGTTCCCAGATACTTTGTTTCAAATTCCGCATGCTTTACTGTATGCGGGTTAGGAGCAAAAATATAAAGGGAAAACACCCCGTTAGCGACAACGGGGCTTTTTTTTTGTATTCACTTATTTTTTTTATCGTGTACTTCAATGCCCAGGGCTTTGAGCTGGTCACGTAACTCATCAGCCCGTTTCCAGTCCTTGGCAACACGAGCTTTTTCGCGCTCATCAAGAAGTTTTTGTATTTCAGGAGTTATGGCGACCTCTTTCTCCGGCAATGGTTGTAAAGTTAATCCCAGTACCTGATTGAGGAACATTTTTACGCATGCTCGTTCAGATGCATTATTTTTTAGTTCTGGCAGGTGCTCAAACAAAACACCTAACATGCCCACGGTGTTCAGGTCATCAACCACAAAGGCTAGCATTTTTTTGACCAGCGGCGAGGCAAGCATATCTTCACATGCTGCCGCTTGGTCTTCCGCAAAGAACTTGCAGAGACGTTGATAACTTTTTTGGGCCATATCAAGGTCATCAAAAGAGAAATCCAACGGTGCGCGGAAATAGTGGTTTAAGAAATAGTAGCGGACTACCATAGGATCATAGCGTTTAAAAATATCACGCAGGATAAAAAAGTTGCCCAATGATTTGGACATTTTTTCTTTATTGATGGTAACAAAAGCATTGTGTACCCAGGTGCGAACAAACTGTTCATCAAACAACCCTTCTGATTGCGCCTTTTCATTTTCATGATGCGGGAAGATGAGGTCCATGCCGCCGCCGTGAACATCAAGTTGTTCGCCGAGGAATTTTTTTGCCATTGCTGAGCATTCAATATGCCAGCCTGGTCTGCCATACCCCCACGGACTTTTCCAGAACATTCCTTGCGGCTCAGCTTTCCACAAAGCAAAGTCCAACGGATTTTTTTTAAGTTCACTTATTTCCACCCGTGCCCCGGCCATAAGGTCATCGATGTTGCGTTTGGAAAGTTCTCCGTACGCAGGGAATGACGGGATACTAAAGTAGACATCCCCACTGACCTCATACGCCTTACCTGCTTTAATTAACCCTTCTATGAACGCTATAATTTCGGGGATTGTTTGGGTAACGCGTGGTTCATAATCAGGATTTTTGCAATTTAACGAGTTCATGTCCTGGTGGAATGCTTTGATATACCGATCAGCAATTTCCAGGTACCGCATACGATCACCAAGTTCAAGTTCTGCTTTGTTGAGCAATTTATCATCAATGTCGGTAAAGTTGCGACAGTAGGAAACCTCATAGCCAAGTGTTGTTAAGAGGCGGTAGAGAAGATCAAAGGTAACATAGACTCTTCCATGACCCATGTGTGGGTAATCATAGGGAGTTATGCCGCACACATACATTTTTATTTTTCCGGGGTGGAGTGGAACGATTGTTTCTTTTTTTCCAGATAAGGTATTGGTAATCGCAACTGGCGTCATAAAAAACCTTTTTTCTTAGAGTTGCTTGCTGGTGAACGAATGACGGTTAGCCTAGTTCTTTTTTAGGAAGATGCCTATTATTTTTGGTCAATTTTGAAAAAAATAGTATCCTTACTTTCCTAAAATTGCTCATGCACATTGCGTTTGGACATCACCTGCAGTATATTCCGCACACTCTACGCGTAGCACGCAATCCATGATTTGAAGTAGTGATTAGATCCCAGGAGTCTTTTTGATGTGGTTTTTGTTTCGTATCATTGCCCTGCTCTGCATGCTTGGTATCTATTCCCTTCCCCTACACGCCGACGATCCTCAACCTCAATCTCCCCAGCAAAATCAGGCTCTCGATCAAGAACAAGCCCTTGCTCCTCAAGAACCACTCTCCGATCAACCTGGTGATGAAGAATCAGAGCGGCCAAAATTAATTAACAACATTACCATCATCGGCAATACGCTTGTTACATCAGAAGCCATTCTTAATCGTATCCCTTATAAAAAAGGTGAGGTTTTTAATCCGGCAAAAACAAGTATTCTTCTGCGCAATCTTTATAATTTCGGCTATTTCAGGGACATTGAGGTTATGGGTGAGGATGTTTCTTCTGAGCTCATGAACTTGTATGTCGTCGTTAAAGAAAAAAACAAGCTTGATGAAATTAAGTTTGAAGGGAATGCCCATTTATCGGAAAAAGAGATTCAGAAGAAAATAGATTTTTCCAAAATTCCCGCGGTTGATGAGGAAGAGCTCAAAAAGTTCACCTCCATCTTAAAGCAACTCTATCTCGATAAAGGTTATCACTTTGTCACCATAACCCCGAGCTACACGGTCAAAGATAATAAAGCAACCGTTCTTTTCACCATCGAAGAAGGAAAACATTCTGTTGTGCGCCAAGTCCTTTTTGAAGGCAACAAGCATATATCTGCAAAGCGTTTACGCAGCGTCATGTACACCCGAGAGGATTGGCTTTTAAGCTTCTTGGACAGCGCCGGATCATTCCATCCTGAAGCGCTGGAGATGGATAAATATACTATTGAGACCACGTACAAAAACCATGGGTATCTGGCTGCTAAAGTAGTCAATGTCGATGTAGACATGGACACAAAAACAAAAAACTTTTTCCTCACCTTCCATATTGAAGAAGGTCCTTTGTATACCATCAGCGACGTAAAAGTTACCGGTAATGAGATCATGTCAGAGGAAGAACTTCTCAGAATTTTACCGCTTCGCCCCAATGAGCTTTACTCGCAAGCAAAGGTACAAAAATCAATGGAGATTATGCGCAACCTGTGGGGAGAGCGTGGCTATATTTATGCGGACATTGATCCAGCGATACAATCAGATGATGAAAAAAAGACTGTTGCGATCACCTTCTACTCAGAGTTAGGAAACAAGGTACGTCTTAACCGCATCAACGTCATTGGCAATAAAAAAAGTCGCGACTTTGTCATACGTCGCCAGATTCTTTTAGACGAAGGTGACATCATCACCACGCAAAAAATGGAATTCTCCAAAAATCGTGTTGAGCTTCTTGGCTACTTTGACAAGAAAAATGGTGTTAACTGGAAGATGAATCGCGTAAGCGAAGATCTGTGTGACCTTGATCTTATTTTAAAAGAGGTACCGACGGGTCAATTAAGCTTGCAGGCAGGATTTAATGGTAATGCAAATGATATTACCGATCCTACACGAGCATTAACTCTCAGCATTGGTTTTGCAAATACTAATCTTGCCGGCTATGGTATTCATTATGATGTCAATGCCGCTCTTTCTCGTGCAGAGCAAACAGGAAACTTTAGTCTCTTCAGTCCTTGGATTTATAACCAACCTATTTCCGGCGCATTTAACTTTTTTGCCAACCGTTCTCAGTACCAAGACCTCCATAACGTATCCCAAGAAGTGACTGAAAAACGTGTTGGTGCCTCATTAGGGTTTGGTATTTTCTTAGACCATCCACGTGATACGCATATGCAACTACAACTTGGGTATGAGAATCTCTTTTACGGCTCCCCGCCAAAAGCTGTTGCAAAAAATATTGTCGCTCAGGCTGAGTTCCAAGGAATTCTTAACCGCCGGTTCCAAGCAGGAAACCTTGTCTGGGCTTCGTATGTACTCAACCAGGACATGAGAAACCACCCGATGCATCCAAGTCGCGGGTATCAATGGCTTGCTTCTGCAAAATTTGGTGCGCCAACAGCACCGGCTAATTTAGGATTCATAAAAGTTGAAGCTGACGCGTCATGGTATACGCCACTTATCGGTGAATCAGATTTAATTCTATGCCTCCATGCTCATGCTGGCATAGTAAACCCCGTAGGCTCAAGCACCATTCCGTACCGCGAGCTGTACCATATTGGTGGTCCGGCATCAGTACGTGGCTTCCTCTTTGGTCAGATAGGTCCTGCTTGGGAGAATGAGTCTATTGGTGGTAAAAAGGCATTGTGGACGAATATTGAACTTCTTTTCCCTATCAAGCCAGACTTTAGCATTAAGGGATCATTCTTTTACGATGGTGGTGCCGGCTGGGATACCCCGGATGCTAATTGTATTAGCCCGTTACGTCTGCGCAATAATGATTTCCGCTATCGTCACGCTGTTGGTGTCGGCATACGTATGCTCCAACCAACGCCGGTGCAAATTGACTGGGGCTTCAAATTGGATCGTAACAAGAAAATTGGTGAACCAGAGAGTGAAGTACATTTTTCTATGATTCACAATTTTTAGAAGATTGTTGTTTCTTAGTGAGGGAAAAAAGTATCATGGAGGCGTAGGAGTTCCTGATGAAAAGAAAAACTTTCGCAGCCTTATTTTTTTCGACTCACATACTTTTTATTGTGCTCATTATTCATAAGCAAAACCGTTTCATCAGCTTGTCGTATGAAAAACAGAAAAAGGAACGAGTCCGTGAAGAGTTACACGAAAAAAAGAAGCTGTTAACACAACAATATCACGCGCACGTGAATCCTTCGATGGTAAAAGATTTTGCCAAGTCCCAATTACGTATGGAACCAGTTGCTCTTTCTCAAGTACGAAAATTAAACCAATGACCCACGATTATAAAATTAGAACCAGTCTTATTTTCTTTGTTTTCTGCCTGCTCTATCTTCTCATTTTATTCAACCTTTACTCGATTCAAATAAAGCAGCGGGCCTTTTTTGCCGACCTGGCTAACAAACAATACCACGTTACCGTTACCACCATGCCGCCACGAGCAGAAATTCTCGATCGCTTGGGCAATCCACTGGCAGTGAATCAAGATAGTTTATCGGCTTTTATTTTGCCTAAAGAAATAAAGGATCGAAAAAAACTCATTTCTTTTTTGAAGAAATATTTCCCACAGGCTGTTGATCGTCTGAAAAAAGCAGAAGGTCATTTTATGTACATCAAACGAAAATTAACTCCTGACCAGGTAGAACTTATTCAAAAAAGTGGTCTTGAAGATATCTTTCTCCTTAAAGAACCAAGCCGCTATTATCCTTTAGCATCGGCAGGAGCAATCACCGGTATCACTGATATCGATAATGTTGGCATGTTTGGTATAGAACTTCTTCATAACAATACCCTTGCCGGTAAGGCCTCCACCCACATGTTGGATAAAGATGCACGCTCAGGTCATTTCTATTTTAAAAAGGAAACCAAGGTTGAGGGACATGACGGGGCTCCGATTCAATTAACGATCGATAGTGATTTACAGTTTTTAGCGCATGAAGAATTAAAAAACACCGTTGAGAAGTTTGAGGCCAAGGAAGGAAGCATCATCATTCTCAATCCGGCCAATGGTGAAATTCTTGCCATGACCAGCTATCCAAACTTTGATCCCAACGATAGTACAAAAATAAATATGGAACTCACGAAAAATAAATTAGTAACCGATGTTTATGAGCCGGGGTCTATCATAAAAGTGTTCCTTGCCCTTGCTGCGCTCGAAGAAGGTGTGGTAACCGCCGATGAATTAATCGATTGCGAAAATATCAAGATTGGTTCTGTCAATGGTATTCCATTTTCCACCGTACATCCTTTAGGCATCGCATCTTTTGAAACAGTCATTGCTGAATCAAATAATTTTGGGGTTGCTAAGGTTGCTTTACGCCTTGGGCCAAAATTGTATGACCATTACAAGCGTCTTGGTTTTGGGAAAAAAACGTCACTTGGCTGGCCCGGTGAACAACCAGGTTTTGTTAACCCGCCAAAAAAATGGTCGCGAGGATCTGTCATCGTTCTCTCGTTTGGGTATGAAATTACTTCATCACTTTTACAACTTGCTCAGGCATTTAGTGTTATTGCTAGTAATGGCTATCTTGTTGAACCAAAACTTCTCCTTACTGCTCCAGAGAAGAAATCGGCCAAGCCTATCTATTCTGCTAAAACCATCGCCACCATGAGAAACATTTTAGAAAAGGCGATTGAAGAAGGAACGGGACAATACGCACGTATTAAAGGTTATCGGGTTATGGGTAAAACAGGTACTGCTAAGCTTGCTCAGAATGGAAAATACACTGACCATCTTACCTATTCTTTTGCTGGTGTGGTTGAAAAAGGTGATTACAAACGAGTTATTGTTACCTTTGTAAAAGATTCTCCTCACAAAGTGTATGCTGCTACCGTAGCAGCGCCTCTTTTTGAAAAGGTCGCAGAAAAAGTTTTAATCCATGACAAAATAATTTAGAGGAAGCGAATGAAAAAAAATGTCTTTTCTCTTGAAATCCCCGTGGATGTTCCTAAGGCGCAGGAAAAAGAATACGCAACCAACTACTCCGCCATCACTCATGATACCGGGCGCCTCATGCTTTTTGCTGCCGACCAAAAGATTGAACATTTAAATGCTGATTTTTATGGGCCGGGGATTTCTCCTGAGGCCAACAACCCTGAACATCTTTTTAAAATTGCTGCGCAGGGTCGCATTGGTGCATTTGCCACTCATCTTGGCCTTATTGCGCGTTATGGGAAGCAGTACAACTCGGTTAACTACATTGTAAAAATAAATGGCAAGACCAATCTGGTGACTACACAGCAGCGCGATCCGTTAAGTACCGCACTCTGGACTGTTGAAGATGTAGTTGCGTTCAAAAAAAATTCTGGTCTCAATATTCGTGGTATTGGTTATACCATCTATTTGGGAAGTGAGTTTGAATCTGAAATGCTCAACCAAGCAGCTCAGGCGGTATGGCAGGCGCATCAACATGGTCTTGTTACCGTGGTATGGCTTTATCCTCGCGGCAAGGCGGTCAAAAAGGAGCATGAAGGTTCGCTCATTGCAGGAGCTGCAGGGGTTGCTGCATCACTTGGCACGGACTTTGCGAAAATTAATCCACCGGATGCTGATGCTCTCACTTCAGCTCAGTGGCTTGCAGTCGCCTCAGAAGCTGCGGGAAAAACAAAATTAATTTGCTCAGGTGGAAAAACTGTTGAGCCGAAGATTTTTCTACAAACCTTGTATGATCAAATTCACATTGGGCATGTTTCTGGTAACGCCACCGGAAGAAATATTCACGCACGCGATAATAAATCTGCCATCGCAATGACTCAGGCGATTGCAGCAATAACCTTGGAAAATAAAACGGTCGATGAAGCGCTCAAATATTTGTCATGATTTTTAAAAAGGAGAGAAGAAAATGTGTTTTTCTGCAGCAGCAAGTTTTACCTCGGCGGCACTGCTTACGGTGATCGGTGCATTAACAATAAAAACGGTAAAAGCAAAAACTCAACTCATGCTTGCCCTGGTGCCACTCTTTTTTGCCATACAACAGGCAAGTGAAGGGTTAGTATGGCTCTCGTTACAACAAGAGGCCTATGCATCCTTGCAACATTTAGCAACCTACCTTTTTTTATTTTTCGCTTATATTGTTTGGCCTGCGTGGATACCACTCTCGGTCTGGCTCTTAGAAAAAGATAAAACACGAAAACAGATCATACGATTCTTGGCTATTGGTGGTGGGCTTGTTTCTGGCTATCTGGCGAGTTTATTGATCATATATCCGGTAGCTCCTACCATTTCTAACGATAATATTGTCTACGCCCATGACATGCCTGCGTATCTTACCTGGGGGTACCTACTGTATACCATTCCGGTTATTGTACCGTGGTTCGTTTCAAGCATCCGCTACTTTTGGGTTTTTGGTGTTAGCGTTGGAGCGGCGCTCCTTGCCTCTTATTTTTTTTGGCACCATGCCTATGGGTCTGTCTGGTGTTTCTTTGCCGCGCTGTTAAGTGGGATGGTTCTTTTCTTTTTGAACAGTTTTAAGAAACGTTCTTAACTTTTAAAGTAAGAGTTTTGGATTTTCGCGCCGCCCCAAAAGAACGGTACCGCTGTTAGTGGCAATAATGCAATGTGTTTTTTGGCTGCCTCATTCATCTGAGGAGTTGCCTTAAGAGATCTAATCTCAAGCGGCTCTGCTAACAAAACTAGAAACGTATTATCGTTGATATCCTTAACTAAAACTCTACTGGTTGCACCTACAATTTTTCTCTCCTTATCAAAACAAACAAATTTAAGCATGTAGTTAGAAAAAGGCGGATACCTAAAATCTTCGTAAGGAACAATATCTGTCATACGACTGGCCGGTAGCATTAAAAAGTCATTTTTTGTGTATTCATTCTTTGCATTGATTGGCGACCAAAATTCCACTATTAAATCGAACGGAGATTTATTGCAGAGAAAGAATGCTTCGACTGGAAAACTAAGGAAAATCAATAACAAAAAGATTGTTGTTTTAATTTTGTGCATAGGTATACCCCTTAAAAAATTTGCACACCTTTAAGAAAGGTTCGTGCTCCCTTGAGGAACCTTGATTTTCGCACCACTCCAAAAGAACGGCACACTACTCAGCGGTACTAAAGATGTATTTTTAATCGCTAGCTTCATTGCAGCGGTTGCCGCAATAAATTCCATCCCACAATCCGTTGAAAAAAGTAAGCACATATTTTCTCCTATATTAGCAAGAGGAGTTCCTAAAAAAGAGTGATACACCGGTGTTTTACCTTGCATAAAAACAATGTTAAGCATGTATTCTGAAAAGTGAGGAAGTTGTGGATCCTCACAAGAACGAATAGTTGTCAAGCCGCCAGCTGGTAGCGTTAAAAAAGCATCGTGCTCACCATTTGGCAAACAAAATTCCACCGTTACCTCGTAGGGCGATTTGTTAGCAACAAAGAATGCTTCGGTTGAAAAACTAATGAAGATCGATAGAAAAAAGATTGTTATTTTAATTTTATTCATAAATTCCCCTTTTAAACACGAACAGCATTGGTTCCAAAGATTGAACGTATCTTTTCAACATTAAAATTATTCATTGGCATAATGACATCAATCACCTCAACCTTCTCGCTCATACGTTCTTCAACAAACATGTTGGGAACCATATAAACCGGAAAATCACTTTCATCCAGATAAACAAAGGTAAGAAGGTTTTTTGATGGCCGCCCTCTCACACATTCAACGTGACTCTTAGCCGGTAATACCACATATTCCTTTGCACCTTCATCTCTTTTTCCTTTGTTTATAGGCACTATTTCAACACATACCGTGTATTGAGAATTGTTACGAAGATAGAATGCTTCGACTGAAAAACTTATGACGGTCGATAGAAAAAAGATTGTTATTTTAATTTTGCCCATGCACTACTCCTCAAAATATCAAACAAGCCTCAATCACCTTGAGGAGCAGCGTAGTACATTATAGCGGCCGTGGCCATGAATTTTTTTTACTTCATCGCAGCAAATTT
>JABCYS010000031.1 GCA_013290085.1 Candidatus Babelota bacterium | reverse complement strand
AGTAGTAGCTAAAACAAAAGTCGTTGCTCCTCAAAAAGTTACAGCAGCTCCTGCTGGTACAAAAAAAATGAAGCAGACACAAAAGCCGGGACAAAAGATGATGCGTCGTAAAAAACCGATGATGAAAAAAGCGCCGGTGAAAAAAGAAATGCCACCGGTTATCCCGGCACAAAAAGTACAACCGATGGAAATTAATATTCGCCAAGAGTTGTAACAGGGGCAGAGAATTTTGTTCGTCGATTAAGGATACAACAGTAGAGACGTGAGGAACAATGCACAACACCATTTTAGTTGTCGGTGGCGCTGGCTACATAGGATCTCATACTGCATTTTTACTGGCACAGCATGGCTATAAAGTCATTGTCTTGGACAATCTTCTTCAGGGACAAACCTTCTCTCACCCGTGGGCAACATTCGTTAAGGGCGACTTCGGCAACCAGGATTTGCTTACTGAACTTTTGAGCAAAAATAATATTGCTGCTGTTATGCATTTTGCCGCTTTTATCGAAGTTGGTGAGTCGATAAAAAATCCGCTTAAGTTTTACAACAATAATGTTACCAAAACTTTACAACTTTTTGAGACCATGCTTGCTCATGGCGTTAACAAATTTATTTTTTCATCAAGCTGTGCGGTGTACGGCAAACCGCAGTTCCTGCCCTTAACTGAAAATCACCCTACTGCTCCGATCAGTCCATATGGAAGCAGTAAATTAATTGTTGAAACCGTGTTGCAAGATCTTAATCGTGCGCATGGTTTAGAATATGTTGCGTTGCGTTACTTTAATGCTGCAGGCGCGTTACCTGAGTATGGGCTTGGCGAACGCCACCTACCAGAATCGCATATTATTCCGCTCTTATTGCGTGCTGCACAAACACAAAAACCCTTTTCCATTTTTGGTACTGATTATCCAACACGGGATGGTTCTTGCGTTCGTGATTATTTACACGTTCTTGATATTGGTTATGCACACCTGCTTGCGCTTAATCATTTATTAGAGGGGAAACCGAGTGATGCATTCAATTTAGGAACGGGCAATGGATTTTCGGTGCGTCAGATTATTGAAATGGTTGAAAAAGTTACTGAAACAAAAATTCGTACCGTGTTTGCAGAAAAACGTGCAGGCGATCCTGCGGAACTTGTTGCCGATCCTACTCGTGCCAAAAATATTTTGCAGTGGCAACCGCGTTACTCAGATCTTGAGTTTATTATCAGGTCAGCGCATGTGTTTGAGCAGCAGGCTGGGCATGCGCATGTTGCGCAGGAACTGAGAAATTAGAAGTTTATTCTTTTCGTTTGGCTTTCTTTTTTTTAAAAGCCGCGATCTTCTTTTCCAGGCGTGCTATTTCCCCAAAAAGAAATTTTGCAGAAGCTTCATTCAAATAAACAGAGATAACTTTACCTTGTTTATTTTTTAAAAATTCAGGATTAAATACTGAAGATTTTTTCTTCATGGATTCCTAGTTTTTTTTAACGCCTATAATTTGCAAATCGGGGATGATTTTTAAGGCGCTTAACAATTCTCAGCGCAGCCCTAAAATTATTAAGAGAGATTTCATAACCGCGCCGAATTTCTCCTGAGTTTTTGCCTTCAGTGCTTTGTAATTCCTTTTTCCAAAGAATCGTTTGATCTATCCAATGATATAAACGGGTATAGGCGAAATCAAGAAGGTTAATTTTTACATTTTCAATGACCAAGGTGATGTCATAATTGGTCAATATAAATTCGCCGTCTAAATACTTGTTTTCGTCTGCATTATTAATTGTTTTTAAAAATACTCGGATGTTATTAATCTCAAGGCTAGAGAAATTACTTTCTCCACGAAATAGATCCGGATCATTTTCAAAGGGCTTTACAAGACTATGATATGACGTTGATGTAAAGCCGGTTGTCTCGGATAGCAAATCTGCACATGCCTGTGCAAGATCAAGTGCTGAAATTTTTTGCTTGTTAACAATGAGATATGTAGCATACCAAGGATGAAATTGTGGTGTGAGGTTGAGTACATTTTCGAGACGACATAATGATGCGTCACAATCGCAACCAAAATTGCATATTTTGTGGTTTTCTCTGTAACAAATATATCTGTTAGTATCTTGGTATTCTTCTTTATCAAGATTAGGGAAAAAACTCTTAAGATCTAAATAAAGAATAGGATGTCTATTATAAAGAAAATGAATCTCTCTGGCAGTTAAATTTGGCTTATTAGCTAGGGTTTCAAAAAAGAGAAGACATCCAGTTATCGGGTCCATGGTCTGGCAGCTACCTGAAGTTAGATGATTTTTTTGTTCCATGTATATTAGGACATCGTACTTGGTTAGTCAAAAATCATACGAGCAGGATTAAGATTATGTCTTCCTTGCAACACACATTATTAATAGTTTCCTTTCTATCATTAGCCATTCCTAATCTTCAAGCATCAAAACACAAACACGATCACCATAATTTTCAAAATCAGTATCAACAACAGCAGGCATCTTTTTTATTGACGACTGAGAATCCAGCGAAGACACACTCTGATATTAATGCGCTCCATCAAGCCATAACAATGTTTCTTGTATCTGAGGCGATAAGAGCTCAGATGGACAGGCAGATGGCTAGAGAAGCCCGAGAAGCACATGCAAAGAGACTAATGACTAATATTGCTGTTGGGCTCGCGCGATTGAGATTGTCATTTAAAATGGAGTATGAAGATGCACGGGCATTGTTATCAGCTATTAAAAATCAGGGTTGCAATGTTGCTCAATTGGACGAGGGAACGCATAATTATTTGATGAATCAGTTTCATTGCTATGGAATGGATTTTTATCAAGAAGTTTTAGTTCGAATACCAAAGTTTCAGGATCATTTACAGAAAACGGTTAAGGGCTTAGAAAATCATAAGTTCTACAAATTTCTCAAGAAAAAGTACGGCGAATTTATCCCCGTTGTTAAGGGCGATACCGTACGTTACGTAAAATTAAAAGATTTTTTTGAAGGACTGAATAATGAAATTCAGAGCAGTCGGGCCGCTTATCAAGCACAAGAACAAAAGGCTCCTGTTGCTCCGCCAATAGTTGAGGCAAAAAAAACGATTTATAAAGCCGCGGAGAATGGTCTATCAACCCAAATTGTAAAAAAATATAACCCTGCTTTGGTTGAAGAAGGCTCTCTCGCACATAAACGCTACCTAGAACGATGCTTAGAAGTTGCAAAAGATATAGAACACCAACCAACGTATTGTTTTCTTTCTCACGAAGCAGTGGCACTGCTAAGACAGATCGGTTCTACTGAAACATTATTTACAGAATTTAAGGGCGATAGTGCCCAGTACCGCATTCATAAAGAATCAATAGGCATTGTCAATAAGGCGGCTGCCCTACAAAACCAACATGGAAGCAATCAAGAGGTCAAAGAGGTTGCGCAAGATGTCGCGCGCCTAAGCAATAAAATACAAGAACATAATAAGGAAGGAAGAGTTCTTGAGGCTTATGAGCTGGCAGATCTCTGTTGGGATATTTTGGATTGTACCGAGGCCGTTTTCGAAGGCGTTGCTGAAGGCATAAAGAATACGACTAATGCCGTAGTACACCCAATTACAACTATTTCTAACATGGCCCAAGGAGCTTTTGCTGTTGTTAAGGGTGTTGCAAAAGCTGCGGTAAAAATAGAAGAGATCCTTGAACTGCGCAAAAAAGATCCCGTGCTGGCTCAGCAGAAAATTAATGAAGCTATTGATAGTGTAAGTAATCTGTTGCATGGCATAAAAGACAAAGTTCTTGATATGCCGGTTAGAGATATCATTAAAGAGGCTGCCACTTTTGGTACCGAATGTTTTCTATTTGGGCAAGCCATTAAGTGCGCTAATAGTGTTTCCAAGTTAGCAAAATCAAAAATGGTTTTAGCAGGTGAAGATGCAGTTCGTTTAGAGGCGGCTGCTGTGGGTGTTGAGCAGAGTGTTGTAGTTAAGGCGGCTGAAGCTGTGGAGGAAGCGACCGTTAGCAAGGTAGCCGAAACCATAGAAGCAAATCTCGAATGTATTCAAGAGGCTCTAGGCATAAAAGATTTTAAAACTGCCTCTGCGGTTCAAACTTTAAAAGCAGATCAACTGGCTGAAGAAGCCTATAATTTTATTAGGAATAGGACTGATGATATTGCTCTGATCGCAAAAAATACAGGTTTTAGTGAATCAGTAATAAAAAGGATCAAAGAACATGTATTTTATAAAGAGCATAAGCTAAGAGACGCAGTTCGCAGATTTTATGCCGAAGCCCCGATGTGTGATGCCTGGCATCGCTTAATAAATGGAGATTTTAAATCTTCTGACATTGCTTTATTGCGTCATGAATACGCAGAAATAAAAATGATGGGCATTTTTAAAGTCGAATACGAAGCAGCACATAGAATAATAAACAACAAATATCCTTGGAGTCCATAAAAAAATGGGTACTTTTGTAAATATAGAAAAATATAAAATAGATGATCCTTGGACATATTATAGAGTTGAGCCCGACAATACGCCCGAGGAGCCGTACTTTTTTATAGGCATTAACCCTCGTGGGACAAAAATTCTTTTTTTTAAAAATAAATCACTCACTAAAGTTGAGGGTATTGTTGATCTTACAAGCGACGAACCCATAGACATAAAGTGGCTATCCTCAAAGAGTATTTATGCTGTTGTTGTTCAAGTATCAAAAGCATTAAAACTAGACCATCTTCCAGATAGCATTAGTTTTTATTCGTAAAGTTACCGAGGATATCCGTGGCAAATAGCATCGAGATGAATGGAAAACTAATTTTACGCTGTTCTAATCTTTTATTGGATACTTTGCACGATAACCTCTTATCGCTTGTCCTAGAAAAAAACATAAAAAATGAAAATGTGCTTAAATTTATATCGGATATAGATCAAGAACTCTATGGAAGCGGCTGCATAGGTGTTGATATAAATAATTACTTTTTAAATAAAGAAGATTCAAAATTATTTATACAACTTATAACTATTATTATTGAAAAATCAGAAATAAGTGGAATGTTCTCTCCTGAAACAACAACTAGGATGCATGCTTTTAAGAAGGCTTTATTAGAACAATTAAATACCTAATCTTTAAAGGCAAGAAAAAATGGGAAGATATTTAGGTATAAAAAAATATAAAGTTACAGATGAGGTAGTCTATTATCAAATAGAACCTGTTGACTTTCCCGAAATAAAAAACTTTTTTATAGGTGTAGATAAAAAACATTCAATAATTTCTTTCTTTCAACATGAGCCATTCGATAAAGCACCAGATTATGTTTTGGATTTGAAGGATATGGATCGAAAAATTAATATTGAATGGTTGCCACCTAGAATACCTTATCAGATAATATCTATGGTAAAAGAAGCATTGCAACAGGAATCATTACCTAATGATATAAGTTATGCTTGAACAATATAAAAAATATTAGCAGAAGAATAATGTTGATATACCTGGGAATTAAGAAATATAAAGCTACCAACAGCATAGTTTATTATCAGGTTATCACGAGCGATTTTCCTGAGGTAAATGATTTTTTCATAGGTGTTGATAAAGAACAATCAAAGATTTTGTTCTTTAAATCCGAATCATTTGATGCGGCGCCTGATTATATTTTGGATTTAAACGACATGGACCGAGAGATTAATATTGAGTGGCTATCGCCTCGAATAATACATCATATATGGTCCAGGGTAAGCAAAGCTTTGCATCAAAAAACATTACCCGATGATATAAGTTATTGCGCCTGAGTAAAATTGCTTAGGAATCTCACAGATCAAAGCTAAACTTCTTTATACAGCTAATAAGCTGTCTTTCGCCTAACAAACTCTAAAATTTTGTCTGCCTTTCCCATATCAATCTTTGCCGTTGAAACATCCGGCATTACAAAGCAAGCATCGGGATAACGGGTCTCTGAAGCATATGGGGTTAAATCTGCGGCATCTTTTAAAAATATTGAAAATTCTGCGTCGAATTCCATGCAATTTTCGACAAGCACAACAAGGTCATGCGTTCTGCGCACATTTTGTCTTTTAAAGATGAGATAAGATTTCAGCGCCTTTTCAACGCATTGTTGAATGTGAAAAAATACTGGCCCAAGAATAATTTCGTTAGAATTAAGAATAAGCGTCGCAACCTTTAAATCATCTTCTGCCAAAGCAAGCCAAATCTCATGCTTTTGCATAGATTTTTTTTCCCTTTTTGAAAATTTTATACCCTAGGCTGCTGCTCGCTCTTGTTTGCTGCTCAAATTCTTTTTTATCAAAAACAACGATATCTTTTGCAACACGCATGCCAATAAGAGCTTTATGACCATCTACCACTGTGTCATGATGGCCTTTTTTATAAGCCTCGATAACAACACAGAGATCTAAATCGCTATCTTCATCGGGAGAACCCCAGGCATAAGAACCAAACAGGTATATCTCTAAAGGATCATAAACCCGCACTAGGCGATTTTTGACTTCATCGATTATTTGATTGGTTATCATTTCTTCTCTCCGTGACATTTCTTATATTTCTTTCCAGAGCCACACGGACACGGATCATTCCGCCCTACCTTATCTTCGGCTCGAACCACCTGATGCACATCACCCTCACCGACAGAACTGCCGGCAAAATTAAGTTGTTCAAGTTCTCGTTCGCGTCGATGTTCCAACTCATGTTGGTTGAAGCGTTCAAGGTTAAGGTGGAAAATATGATGTACTGCTTCTAGACGAACTTGTTGCATCATATCTTGGAACATATCAAATGCTTCGCGCTTGTACTCGGTCAATGGATTTTTTTGACCGTAACTACGAAGGCCGATTCCCTCGCGCAAGTTATCAAGGTTGAGCATGTGCTGCTTCCATGCCTGATCAATAGTTTCAAGCATCAACCATTTCTCAGCTTCTTGAATAACTTCAGCTTTTTGTTGCTCACGATAAAGATCATATTTCATGAGCAAGAAATTAACGAGGTCGCGCTGTAACGCTTCACTATCACCAAGGACAAATCCCTCTTTTTGAAATTGCTCAACAGGAAGCGCGGTTAATTTGTTGAGTGATGCAAAGATCTGCTGCACTTGTTCCTCGGTAATGGAACGTGATGGCACTAACTGTGCAAAGACTGCTTGCACTGAACTGATAATAAAGTCGCGCACCAAGTCATAAATTTGTTGCTCGCCTTCAAGTATTTCTCGGCGATAACGGTAGATTACCATACGTTGCTGATTGAGCACATCATCGTACTCAAGAGTATTTTTACGGATATCAAAATTATGCTTTTCTATTTTTTCTTGCGCGTACTCAATAATTTTAGAAATCGTACGATCTTCTATAACATCATCCTCAGTCATGTCAGAAAAACGCATCATCTTCGCTTGAAGTCCTTCGCCGGCAAAACGGCGAATAAGATCATCTTCCAGAGAAATATAGAAACGTGACTCGCCTGGATCACCTTGCCGGCCAGAACGACCACGCAACTGATTATCAATACGCCTGCTCTCATGACGCTCAGTACCAAGAATGTACAGACCACCGGCAGTGCGTGATTCTGGCGTTAATTTAATGTCAGTACCACGACCAGCCATATTGGTTGCAATAGTAACGCGGCCCGCCTCACCAGCATGCGCAACAATTTCTGCTTCGCGTGCGTGGTTTTTTGCGTTGAGAACGTCATGCGGGATACCGTTTGCTTTTAGATAGTCACTAAGCTTTTCAGATTTTTCGACGGCGATCGTACCAATAAGTATTGGCTGACCATTTTTGTGGCGCTCTTTAATGTCATTAACAATTGCCTTAAATTTTGCGTTCTCAGTGAGGAAAATAAGGTCTTGCTTGTCTTGGCGAACCATCGGCTGGTTGGTAGGGATAGAGACAACATGAAGTTTATAAATGTTGTAAAACTCTTCTGCTTCAGTAGCCGCAGTACCAGTCATACCAGCTAATTTTTTATACAACCTAAAATAATTTTGTAGGGTGATGGCTGCTAATGTTTGGCTTTCACGTTCTATTGGCACACCCTCTTTAGCCTCAATGGCTTGGTGTAAGCCATCGCTATAACGTCTGCCGGACAAGACACGTCCGGTAAACTCATCGACGATAAGAACTTCTTCGTCACGGACAATATAATCAACGTCACGTTTGTAAATCACGTGCGCACGCAGTGCTTGGGTAACGTGGTGGAGAATATTGATGTTGGCAACGTCGTATAAATTTTCTACACCCAATGCTGCTTCAACTTTATCATTGCCAGCTTCGGTAAGTTGTGTCGTACGTTGTTTTTCATCAACTTCATAATCTTCGACCGCTTTTAATTTGCTCACCACACGATTGGCATCCACGTACAACTTACTGCTCTCATCTGCCGATCCAGAGATGATAAGTGGGGTACGTGCTTCATCAATTAAAATAGAGTCAACTTCGTCAACGATGGCAAAATTTAAATCACGTTGTACGTAATCTTCGAGACGGAATTTCATGTTGTCGCGCAAGTAATCAAAACCAAGTTCACTGTTTGTACCATACAGGATGTCGCATTGGTACGCAGCTTTACGGTCATTATCAGGCATCTGATTTTGCAATACGCCAATCTTCATACCTAAAAATGTATAAATGGGGCTCATCCACTCAGCGTCACGGCGAGCGAGATAATCGTTGACGGTAACAAGGTGTGCGCTTTTCCCCGAAAGGGCATTGAGATAGAGAGGAAGTGTAGCGGTGAGCGTTTTACCTTCACCGGTTTTCATTTCAGCAATGGAACCTTGGTGCATAGCAATGCCACCGATTAATTGGACATCGAAATGGCGTTGGCCAAGAGTTCTTTTTGAAACTTCACGAACAACGGCGAATGCTTCTGGCAAAATGTCATCTAATGTTTTGCCTTGCATAAGTTGTTCACGAAACTCGACTGTTTTATGGGCAAGGTCCGCATCAGCAAGAGCGCTGATAGATGGCTCGAGGGAGTTGATTGTATCAACAATCGGCTGGATGGTGCGCAAGCGTCTGGCATTTGCGGTGCCGACGATCATGGCGAGTACTTTGGTAAACATAATGGCTCTTTTCCTCTACTCAAAATAGCGTTCTAGAACGCAAAGGTCGTCTATTCAATGTAGCAATATCGGGTTCACTAAGCAATTTGGGGGTATTGAGCAACAATCCACGGCACTTTTTAAAGATCAGGGTCTGAAGATTAGATCCATCTGATATCTTTCAGCTAGGGTATTTCTTTGGTTACGGGAAAGATGAATCCGAAGGCTGGTTAGACCATTGAATACCCTGCCCGCCAATGAACGTATCTGATGATAGGGAGTGCCATCAATCAGCGGCTCTTTAATAATCACAGCTCTACAATTTGGACAGGTATTATGCTCTTGCCGCCAAGGTTCTAAACACTGATGATGAAAAATGTGCCCACACGGGAGAACATGCACCACCTGAACGAGGTACATTGGATCCAGACAAATAGAACAGTCTTGTTTTGTTGCACCTACTTGAGGCGCATTTTGCTCCATTCCATAAGAAAGGTTTGTAACGGCAATGA
>JABCYS010000030.1 GCA_013290085.1 Candidatus Babelota bacterium | reverse complement strand
TCGGGTGTTGGTGATTTGGTTTTATCTTCCATGGGGACTCAAGGAAGAAATGTTTCCTTGGGAAGAGAATTAGGCCAGGGTAAGACGCTTGCTGAACTTGAGCGCGTGATTGATGTTCTGCCCGAGAGTGTTAATACCGTAAAGTCTCTTCATCAAATGATCAAACAAAAAAATCTTGATCTGCCAGTTTGTCAGGGAATCTATCAAGCGGTGTATGAAAAAAGAAAAATGACTGGCGTGGTAGCTGCTTACATTGGAGTAATATCCATCACTCTTTTGCAAAACTGTATATTCCATATTTTTATCATCTAAGTTTCTTGCCTTTAAAATAAAGTCATCGCCTTCTTTGTAGACAACTATCTCGCTAGGTTTTTCGGCGCAAAGTTTTTCCCATTGATCTATTATGCTTATAAACTTATCCACAGTGGTTATAAATGATGGGTCAGCTTCTTGGTGGCGCCACTCCATTTTAATGGTCACTTTGCCATTTTCTTTTTTGAGAAGTGTTGCGTTATTACCCGTGTCAGTTTGATGGGGGTCCATAGCCCATTCTCTATACCAACTTGCTTTGCCAATTGCACTTAAAAATGAGCCTAAAATAAATGCTGCCATATTTTGACTTCTTATTGCGCAATAAAGCCCATGCTCTCTTACTGCACAATGAAGCCCATGCTCTCTTGTTAAAATGACGTAAATCATATTTTTGAACCTAAATGCATTAAGCGATTTTCTATAGAGGGTGGGCTGTATTCATAGCACCTTCTATATTTTTATCGTCTAAATAAATTTTTCAACTATTGGATAAATTGTCTTAACCACACCTTCTTTATCAATTGCCATAAATATTTTTATCCCTTCGGTGGTTATACCTTCTAATTTATAAGTGATTCCATTAAATTCTTTGACAACAGAATTGTTGAAAGCTTCAATAATTTTCTCTATAACTTTTACCTCATCCCATTCTTGCGGGAAAAATGTTTTAGCATACTTTTCTCCTTGAAAGAAAATATCAGCTGCGTAAGTTCCATAGGGACCCATCTTCTTATTTCTAATGTCTATTACGCCATTTTTTTCCCAGAATCCTAAATGATCATGATGGAATCCTGTAAATATTTCTTTAATACCGTAGCTTTTTAGCTTTGGTTCAATTTCAGTATGTAAAACATGTCTATATGGTATCTCCATTTTTTTCCCCTCTAACAAGCCATGTTCTTTCAAACCCACTAAAATACCATCAAATCTTTTCTTTAGCATAGAGAGCTTCTCTTCAAAGCCGCTCAGCCTTATCGCCTGGTTTATCCGCTGCGCAGCAGGACTTGCCAAAAGCGCCTTATCTCTAGCTATGTGCAAACACCCAGCCTGAGCCATTTTTATGTTTGCTGAGTAGGTTTTAATGTTATTTAATAGTTGGTTTTCTTTAACCACAGTGCTAATAAGAGGACTTACTCTTTTAAGAATATTTTTAGCACCTTTTGCCCAACCAATAATACGTGCTCCCAGAACAAAATCTGTGCCGAGTGCGGTTGTCTCTCGTACTGCGTCGGTAAATGACAGAGATGCAAGTTTGTCACCAACATCTTTTATGCAAGTATCAACAGTATTAAGAGTAGCGACCAATTCATTTCGTATTTCTTGCGCCATCTCTGGGTGTTTAGAGGATAAATCGCTAATTTGTTCCGCCTGAATTGCAAGCTTCATATTGATCAGAATGAGGTTGCCTATTCCTTGAGCAGCATCTTGTAGCGTTTGTAGGGGATGGGCAAGGGCATGTGAAAAATTGCTAGCTCCTTGAATGATGCCATCTACTATTGCTTCTGAGACATCGATAGCATTTTTGCAGATGGCAGAGATCTCAAATGCATGAACGAGGTAGCCCTTCTGAGAATTTTTTAATGAAGAACTGGATAATTTGATAACGCTGTTGGTGAGCTCTGTTATTTGAGGGTTGGCAGGATGCTTTAAATGTAATTGACTAACACGTTCCATGTTATTGAGTAGTTCTTGATGAAGAAGGAGCTGAACGACGTTTCCTTTAGCGATACCGAAGTCTTGTGCCTCTTTAGATGAAAGTAGTTTCTTGAGATTATCTGATAGCGTATGTTCTTTTTTGAAAGTAGTTGGTCCATCGAGCAACAGTTCATTGATGGCACTGATCCGGTCATGGTTAAAATGAAAGTGCTGCCAAGAAGTTTGTAATTTTTGTGCTTCTACAGCCAATTGTTGGGCATATTGTTGTAATTCAATTTTATTATCATTCCATCGTGCTTGTGAAATATAAGTAGCCACTTGATTGAGCTCATTGGCTTGATTCAATAATGCTCTAACTGGACCGTGATAAAAACAGATCCTGCCAAGAGGTCCATCATAAAAACGACAGTTATCTTTTTTGTAGCCAGGTGCATTTTCAATGTTTTGTTCCGTAAATGCTTTATAGATGTATTCACGAAAATTAGGAAGCTTAAGGAGAATGTCATCATATTCTTTTATACCGTAACAAAGGTATTGTTGCTTAAGATAATTCTGAAGTTCGATAGGTATTCTTTCTGGATATTTAAAAAAATTATTACGTTCTAATTTTTTTGCTATTTCATGTATGGTGACCATATCATGGGGCAAAAGCTTTTTGGGTAAAATAAGATAACCCTCTGACATTGATGCACCCGGGAGATAAAATTGAACTTGATAGCGGGGGTTAAATGATGCTAATTCCGGTGGAAGATAGGAGATATTTTGAGGTTCTGCTGGAGGATTGTTAGTATTATTTGAGGCAAGGATACAGGCGATTGTTAGTAGCCCGATAGCAGGAAGGGAATTGCCTATTTGATGCTTTTCACCTTGTTCATTTGCAAACTTTGAGTCATCCTTTTGTAGCGTAGATAGTAATACCGTAGGAATATCGGTTCTATTTGTTGGTATCGCGATTCTTCGCCCCTCTACCATTATGAATCTATCAGTTTCGGTAATTTTGCTTGCCTGTGTTTCAACTTCTTGGGTGGCATGCAAAAATACAGGGATCAGTAATAAGAGCGCTTTTATTTTTTTGTTAAAAACCATAATATTCTCATTAAATTGAAGTTGGTTTTTATATGTTCCGGCGAGTATACTAAAGAGCTAAAAATTTTCTAACTTAAACATGCAAGAATTTCTATGACATTTATAAAAAAGCATCTCTTGGTTTTTCTATTGGGTATTGGTTTTGTTTCTAAAGTTTTATGCGACTCTAATTATTATGTCCCACATGTAAGCTCTGACCTTAGAGGTATCTTAGGCTTTAATCAAAAAGCCTGTAGGTGTAGCACCTGTAGTTGCCCGCCTCACATTCGCAACATGTATTACAATGTTCGTTGTCTAAAAGATACTGTTGGACTCTTGTTTTCTTATTCAAATGATCCTTTGAATCTAAGACTTGGCGTGGGATTAGTAATTAACAAACAATACATAACTCCACTTGATATAGCTAAAGCATATTATGATGTGCTTCTCGACAGGAGTCTTTTTATAAAAGAAGCTAAACGGTATACAGATAAAGATTATGATTGGAGCGATAGAGAAGATTTTGCCTACGCGATTTCTGGTGTTGTTAGCAACGTTTATTATGGTGATACTACATCATTGTCATGTCTAAAAAAGGTATTTGAGGGCAATTATACAATTATTGAGAATAAATATGACCCACTTTATAAGGAATGCGGGCTAACTAACCATACATTGCAATCTGCGGATATAGCTAGAGTAGCTCTTTTTGTGGCAGCAATAATTTCGGGTGATGTGGATTATTCTCAAAGACGAATCAATGATATTTTACAGGATTATGATATTAAAATTGTCTTGGAAGATAGAGAGCTTGATCTGTTCCTTTTTTCACATGCATGTCTTGGAGCTACAAGAGAATTGTTTGACGATCAAGATAAAATAATAGGCAATGCAAAAATATGCGCACTCTTTGCGTTGCATGAACAATTCAAAAATAAGCTATAGAAAATAGAAGTGGTATGCCAATGATAAGGTTATTGAACTTGCAATTGTACATACACCGGTCTTCTCACATCAATGATCGATCCCGGTAGTGGCTTTTGATCAATCACTGTGCACAATGTGCACTGATGACCCTCTTCAATCGGATTGGTATGCAAGATCTTCGTGGTAAAGTTGTAGCTGCTCAGACAATTTTGTACATCACTCATGGCTGCTCCCTTCAAATTGGGAAACAACATAAGTGGATTTTTTCCTGCACTGATATACAACGTCATCTTCTTTCCTTCCACCGGTTCTTTAGCATCAGGTATTTGACCAATGCAGGTGTCCTTAGGAGCAGGAGCGTTGAGAGCGTATGTTTTTGAACGAAGATTAAGATGATGAAGGGTAAGCAAAGTTTCATCGGCTGTTTTATTGAGCAGAGAAGGAGCGGGTATTTTTTTTGGCTTTCGCGCTACGACTAAAAATACTGGTTGATTTGGTTTAACCCTTTGCCCGGCTGCCGGTGTTTGACTCAAAACAGTACCTTCTGGTAAATCAGGCTCTTCTTTTTCAGCCATGATGCGGGGATTGAGGTTGTTATCAGAAAGGGCCTTGATAGCCTGGGTTAAAGGTGAACCGATAATGGAAGGATTGGGAAAGTTGTTAGCAACAGTAAAAAAGGATAGGAATTGGTAGCCCAAAAGAAAGCTTATAAAAGGAAGAGTCCAGAGATAGTTTTTTAGATCCATTGCACTCTGCTAAAAAGGAAATGCCAAGGCGAGCATATAAGCCGGGTTCTGTACAATCAGAGATTGCGACAATCATTTATCTAAGCGACATACCCGCATGATTAAATCGGAATGAACAACCGGTCATGCTTATTTTGTCTTGCTCTAGGTAGGGTTTGCCCGCATTTTATATTGCTATAAAAGGCTGTGCGCTCTTACCGCACATTTTCACCCTTACCACTCGAAAGTGGCGGTTTTTTTCTGTGGCACTGTCCATGGACTTTCGTCCCCCCGAGTTGGTAAAACCTCCTAGGGTACCTTGTTCATTGAGAGCCCGGACTTTCCTCCCCAGTCACAAGTGACCAGAGCGATTGTCCTGCTTGCCTTGGCATTAAAATTTCAATAGAAAATCGTCATTAATAGTATATTACCACCTATTTTACCTATTGTGTACAGCCATTGGCTAGAGATGTCGAGAAAAAGAGGCTCAAGAAGACCCCAGTAGAGCACTAAATAACAGCCAAGACCCAGGAGGGGGCCGAGCTTGGGCAGATTAAAGCTCTTTTTGAGTCCTAAGCAAAGAAGGGTGATAGGAAATAACATTAAAAGACCGGTGCCAAATCTGCCATGGTAGAGGAAAGATTCCAGACTGATGAAGGCAAGAGCGCAGCTCGAGAAAAGAAATGAGGGCTTGGTAAATAAACGAATAAAATAAAGAAGAGCAACGCCATGAAAAAATGACTCTTCAAAAAAAGCTGCGCAAAAAATATCAGCAAGAAAAAGTGCGCAAATACATAGGTAAGGAAAGAATTTTTTAATATCCATAGTGATTCGCATAAAAAAAGGAATGGCCGCGCTCAGTGTATATTGACAAAACTATGTGTTCAAGTAACTTTATGCGGTCAGTTTAACTAAATCTTCTATTATCAACATCACACAAGGAGATATCATGAAAAAATTAGCGTTAGCATTGCTCGCTATATTTATTCTTCCTTCTTCATTATCTGCCGCTGGTAATACACCAGCAGCACCTGCAGCTGCATCTTCAGCAGCTCCAGCAACCCCCGCTCCTGCTGCCGCAAAACAAGGCCGTTTTTCAGTGGCATGGGACTTCACCAAAAACATACCTTCTAAGAGCTGGAATGGCGTTAGAACCCATAAATGGAAATCGCTTGGCGTAGCTGCACTAGTTGCAGCAGTCGGCGCAGCTATTTACTACAGAGACCAACTTGGTTGCCCTTGCTCTTCTCAAAAGCAAAAAAAAGCTTAAGTGTATAAACACATATTAAGTAGTTAAAGAGGCCGCTCATGCGGCCTCTTTTCTTTGGAATGTCTTATGATACTTCTCCTGCATCGTGCTTTTACATTCATTCTTCTTGGCATAGCATTTTTTTTGGGCATGGCCTTTTTTATCGTTAATAACAAAGTGGTTGATCTTTCTGTTCTAGAAAACTATAACCCCGGAAAGCCGACCATTTTGCTTGATGATGAAGGTAAAGAATGGGCCCGCTTCCAATTAGACCGACGTGAACCAATCAGTATCGGTCGTATGCCAAAACATTTGATCAATGCATTTCTTGCAGCAGAAGATCATAACTTTTTTTCTCATTCCGGAATTTCATGGAAAGGTATTCTTCGTTCAACCCTGGCAAATCTCTACTATCGACGAATCGTGCAAGGTGCCAGTACCATTACCCAACAGTTGGTAAAACTTCTCTTTTTTGACGCACAAAAAACATTTACTCGAAAAGTTAAAGAACAATTTTATTCTCTGATCGTTGAACGCCAATTTACCAAAGAACAAATTTTAGAAACGTATCTGAATCATGTTTATTTTGGTTCAGGTATCTATGGGGTGCAATCAGCAACCCAGCGGTTCTGGGGTGTCCCCGTAGAAAAAATTTCCGTAGACCAAGCCGCAACACTTGCTGCCATTGTCCGCTCCCCAGCAAGTTATAGTCCCTTACTCGCACCAAGCTCATCTCAACAAAGACGTAATGTCATTCTCCATTCCATGTTCCGGTTGCGCCATATAACTGAAAAACAATACGAAGAAGCCAAAAAAATACCGCTGACGATCACTGCCCAGCGTTCTGATGAATGTGCTCCCCACCTGAAGGAAACATTGCGGCAATCTCTTGAAGAAATGGTGGGAAGACAACAATTGTATAGCGGGGGCTTGGTGGTCCAAACAACTATCAATAAGGCAATGCAACTACAAGCACAAAGTTCATTTATCGATCAATTTGGCAAAATGAGAAAAAACTTACAGGAAGCAGTTGATGGCGGATTGCTTTCGATTGATGTACAAACAGGCGCAGTCAAAGCAATGGTCGGCGGCGTTGATTTTGAAACTTCCAAATTTAATCGTGCATGGCAAGCACATCGACAAATGGGTTCTATTTTCAAACCAATTATTTTTGCAGCAGCAGTAGAACAGGGCAGCTCCTTTGTAGACCTTGAAATAGATGAACCGTTTGAGTTGGTGGTGAATAATCAAGTATGGGCGCCACAAAATTCTACCCAACGCTTTGACGGACCAATGACCTTGGCGCGAGCTCTTTCAAGCTCCAACAATATCATCTCAGTAAAAACGTTATTAAAAGTTGGTTGTCAGCGCGTTAAAGAACTGGGAGAAAAATGTCACATCCCCGGATTGCAACCATACCCCTCTCTGGCACTTGGCTGTGTAGATATTACGCTCAAAGAAGCTGCAGGATTCTTTAACGTTTTTGCAAATAACGGTGTGTATGTTGAACCACACCTTATTTCCTGGATTAAAGATGAGTGGGGAAATAAGATTTTTAAATACCAACAAAAATCTGAATACGTTATGGCTTCTCGTGTCAGTAGCCAAGTGGTCAAGGTTTTAGGAATAGGCATGGAGCGTATGCGCTTACGCACAAAAAATGCCTGGGTTGACGGTGAATCAATCGGTAAAACAGGAACAACCAATGATAGTCGAACGTGCTGGTTCTGCGGCTCTACGCCTACGATTACCACCGCAGTCTACGTTGGTTGCGATGATAACCGTTCTCTGGGCGAATCAATCTATGCCCGAGGGACAGCATTCCCGATATGGTTTGGACTGCACAAAACAATAACATCTTCTAAGAAAAAATTTTCTTACGACTCTTCATTGCGTGAAGTAATGGTCAATGCATGGACGGGAAAACAGGTTGATAACGCATCCGCCTATGATGAGGTCGCAACGCTTTTAATTTAGCTGCAGAAGACGTGTGATGGTGGTGAAGGTTGCTGAGTGATCAGTATCTTTTTGTGGTAGTACAAAAAACAGATTTGGATTTTTCTGAGCAAAAGCCTGGGCATTATATTTTTGATGATGGGTAGTAGCTGTTTCGAGTGGAATGATGAGCGACTGTTTTTGAAAAAAATGAAGCTCAGCTAATGTGCCAGCCCCAGCCCTGCTAACGACAAGGTCAGCAGCCTGATAAAACTCTGCAAGATTTTCGTGATAATTAAAAATGATCGCCGGGATCCCTAACGGTGCATAAAAACTTTTCCAATCTGTGTGATCATGTGTACCAGTCTGATGAATAATTTGTATGCTTGCATGAAATTGCGGTGATTGCACAATCCATTCCCGTACTAAGGTGTTAAGAAAAACCGATCCTTGTGACCCACCAAGAATAAAAATAGTTTTGCGCTCAGGAGAAAAATGAAGAGCCTGTAGCGCCTCTTTCCGACTGATGCGGTGCGTGGTGCTTGAAAATCGCACCGGGTAGTCAGTGAGCTGACACTTATGTGCCGGAAGATAATGAGAAGTTTGTGGATAGAGAATCCAAATGGTGTGTGCCAACGGTGCAAGAAAACGAATGGCCTTTCCTGGTTCTACGTTGAGCTCATAAAGCTCGATAGGTATGCGCAACAACCATCCAGCCAAACACACCGGTAGTGAAACATAGCCTCCCATGCTGATAATGCTGCTTGGTTTATTTCTTAGTAACTGATACAGACTAATAAAAAAAGCGGTAGCCAGGTGTGCTACAAAAAGAGGGAATAAGATTTTTTTCTGGTAAGGAACCCCGCGGACAGAAAGAAGAATAAGTTTGGTAATGACGGGATTGCCTTCAACAATTTTTTTATCGAGTGGTGCGGTTGTTGAAAAAAAGAGAATACGATCAACTTTTTTTTCAGCGAGCAGCTGCTGTGCACGGGTTAAGCTCGGAAGAATATGGCCACCGGAATGTCCAGCGACAAAACAGATCGTGTTGTTTTTTTTGTTCATGTTGTAGTTTCAAACACTTTTAATAGTTTTTTACACAGAGTACGTTCGCCATCAGTAGGGGCACAGAGAGTTGCTTTATTCAGCGTGAGCATACTTTGTTTTTGTTTTCCAAGTTTATTTTCTGTTTTGGCAAGATGCAGATGAATAAAATAATCCTCTGGTTCTTGCTTGGCCAGCTTTTTCAATAATTTTTCCGCTTGTGCATAATCACGTTTTTTGTACCAAATCAAAGCCTGCGTATCCAGAAAATGCGGATTGTTGGCATCTATCTTTAATGCCTGATCTAAGTAACTTTGTGCGCGGGCTAAATCCCTACCATGCGTTGCATAATAATACGCAAGCAGATTATGCATGGGCGGAAAGGGTGCGCCATACTGTTTGCTTTGCTCGAGGACCTCTTTCATGGCAGTGATGTTATTGGTTTCAAAATGAATCATGCCCATGTTAAAAGCTATTTTTGTTTTAAGTAACGGATCATTGGTAAGCGTTAGTGCTTTTTCATGATACGACAGGGCGGAAGGGAAAAGATGGGCTCGCATATAAGCATCAGCTAAATACAGAACAACCAGAAGCTCTTGGGGGTTTTTTTGTTCTACTGCATGCAGAACAGCAATGGCTTTATCCTTATGAAGTCCCGCTTTGTAGAGAAGGTGGAGCGTTTTAAACCACGTCTCATTAGAAGGTTCCTCGCTCATCCATTGTTGTAAAAGATCAGTTGCGTTGGTGATTTTATTCATGGCAGAAAGAATGTTGAT
>JABCYS010000029.1 GCA_013290085.1 Candidatus Babelota bacterium | reverse complement strand
ATCATCTTTCATAAAACAATTATAGTGCTTATTGCATGGCCCTTTGTAGCTGTAGGCATAAGAGAAGCAGCAGGTCGCATAAAAATGAAAGTTGCAAATTATAGAAAAAGGAAACTAGTTTCTGCGCCTGATTCAAAGCCGAAGGAATCAAATGAAAATTAAACAAAAATTTATTTTGTTCCTCTCGCTCCTTTTGGCACCTAACGCTTCGTATTCTTATCCTCCTGCTTATTATAAAACGCGCGATCAAAGCGATAATGTGCAGCTTTTTCTCTATGGAACAGTCCTTGCCCTCACGGCATCTATTGGACTAGGTATAGCGTGGCATAATCGCCTTTCCCCCTACCAACCTTGGATTCTGATCACTCAAGAGGGAATTGCAACAAAAACCGATACCATGACATGGGACCAACTTCAAACTATTCACGAGATAATGGATCAAAATAGAAAAACAGCAGCACTGAAATTTGTCTACACTAAAAAAGATGGCGTCGTCTCTAGCATCTTTCTTAACTTGTTTTACCTTCCTTGCTCAAAAGAACAATTTTTAACATTTATCAATGAGTACAAAAAAAATAAAACCTCGCAAAATGTTAATGAAAAATCTTTAATTTTCCCCACCAACTCTTTTACCAAAGAACAGCTTGCACAAATTAAGAAAACTGGTTTTTATAAAGATGAAAACTCGATAATAATCTGTTACGGAAAATTTGGTTGGCTTGCTCTGACAGCTATGTCCATCCCCGTCTATGGATCACTTCTTTCCCTTCTTTATATTCTTGAAAAATATAAATTGAAGCTTGAAGAACAATACTTTAATTTGTGCCAAGGAAGCGCCGACCAACCAACACAAAATTAGTGCCGCTCTAAAAACAACAGGAATAACATGAAAAAAATAGTCCTACTCCTTATAACTTTACAGGCTCTCCCACTCATGGGTATGGCACCTACTAGGGCAAACCTTAATGAGGGACCTACCAACGGGGCCCTTGTTGTTCATAGCAATCCAAACCCTGTTCCTACGAATTGCTGGGAAGCTTTAGGACTTAGCCGTTTTTTTGCTTCAGAAGAAGATATTAATCGCGCTTTTAACCAACTTTTACGCCAACACAGGGTGCATCCAGACCAAGGCGGAACAGGTGAGGCTTTTAGAAATCTTAGAGCCGCACAAACCCAAGCACTTCAAGAACTGGCCTCACGCAAAAAATTTTTTAAAAATATGTTTGAAGGATTTACTTTCGCTTCTGCCGTCGCTTCTTTGATGGTAGCTTCTGCTTGGTATACCCAACTCTCTCCTTACAAGTCTTTTTTACAAATTGATGCCCAAGGCATAGCAACCCAAGATAAACAAATTCCTTGGAGCCGCATTCATACCATTCAACCAAGAGACTATGGTTACACCAATAATTTTTTAGACATTGTTTATGCAAAGCCAGACAATGTGCGTGGTATTCTTACTATCAAAACAGCTGATCTTCCCTGCTCAGAGGAACAATTTCTGAATTTGCTTGTCACCTATAAGAAAAAAAATACCAACCCAAAGCCCCCAATTTTCTCCACCCGCCCTTTTACAAAAGGACAATTACAGCACATTAGGAAAAACGGTTTTTATACCGATGAACAGGTTGCTCTTATTTGTCGAGCTAAATTTAGCTGGCTGACTCTTACCGGGCTATCATTATTAGCAGGCGGAGCACTTGCTGGTAGCTTGTACCAATTAAACAAAATTAAAATACCGCAAATCGCTTGAGAGTTAAGCAAAAATCGTTATCGTTTAATGAACTAGAAATCTATTAATTCACAACCAGAGGTCCTCCTATGAATCCTACATCTAAATTATTTTTACTTCTCCTTTCCACTGCAACGATTATGCCCATGGCAGCAAATCCATCTGAAAAATCATCACAAAAAAAATCCGCTGAGGCCGCTGAAGAAACAGTAACTCTTTCTCGGGATGAAGTTTCTAAATTACACTGGGTTGGCCTTTTTACGGGCCTTTGGCTGATAAAAGCAAGTGCCCCCCATGCGTATGATGGTTTTAACCTGATCCTAGACTCTTATGAAGCCGCTAATCGAAATTATCCTCAAGAATCCGCAGAAAAAAGGGATCGGATTGCAAAAGGAGTTATGGTTCAAGGCCTTTTCTATATGCTCCTAGGAATATCGGCGACCTGTTTAGGAGCTAAATTAACGTGGTTCTTTGCTATGAAAAAAATTAGGGGAACTAGAAACAACAAAAAGAAAAAAGCCGTTGAACACAAAAACGCAATCACTCATCCTACACCATCAACAACAGCTGCTTAATACCTTCGCCGCTAGCTTGTGAGGCTTTTGCAGGAGACTTGTACCATTTAAGATGCAGCAAACCACTTGAGTATTAAGCAAAAAGCATTATTATTTGGGAACTTGAAATTGATTAATTCACAATCAAAGGTTACAAAATGAATCGCGCATCTAAATTATTTTTAATTTTCCTTTCAGCTGCAACAATTATGCCAATGGCAGCAAACCCATCACAAAAAAAATCCGATGAAGCTACTGAAGAAAAGGCAACTCTTTCTCAGGATGAAATTTCTAAGTTACATTGGGTTGGCCTTTTGACTGGCCTTTGGCTAACAAAGGCAAGTGCAGTTAAGACTTATCAGGGATTTGTTGCAACTCTAATGCCTGAGCAAATAGTGGCTCTGACTAAGCCTGACGCACCAGCAGCGGAAAAAGCTCTTCTGGCAAAAGGCGTTATGGGTTTTGGTATTGTCTCTGTCCTCCTAGGAATACCTGCAACCTATTTAAGCGCTAAACTTACTTGGTTCTTTGCTAAGAAAAAGCTTAAGGGAAATAAAGCTGATCTTTCCCCAAAAAACTAACCCCTAAAAGATTTAACCTTTAACTTGCAAGGGCACACCATGAAACGACTATTTATTTTTATATCCATCCTCGCAATGCCCACTTTTCTCTTGCCAGACCCTACAAAAACAGCGAATTCTCCATTTGAAGCCCTTGAGATTAAAGCGAAAGAAGCTAAGGGCTTTGAAATCCTTGGATTCAAGGAAAACCCATCAGAGCAAGATCTTGCCAAAGCCTATAAGAAGCTTGCATTTAAATGGCATCCCGATAAAAATCGCGATCAAGACACGAACCCTGTTTTTGACTTGATTCAAGCTGCAAAAAACAATCCCATTAAAACCTTTCATGCCGATGGGAAAGAAAGCGCTCAAAATTATCATACAGAAGAGTCTCGATTTGCCGCGTTTGGCTTAGAAAAATTTGGCATAGAAAAACCTGATGTTATTCGTGCTGTAAAAGTATTAGTCGCCGGCGCTGTTATATGCGTTCTTTATGAGGTTCGTAATTTTGTAAAGAATAGAAAGAATAAAAAAACCGCTGCGCGCAAAAATACAAACTCTCATCCTACGCCATCAACAGCAACTGCTTAACTACTCTTATTAAACCCCGATCCAGAATAAGGTGTGACAGCGCACCTGCACAAAAGAAAAAAGCATCTCCCTGCAGCAAGGCCACGTACCGTGGCCAGTACAAATATGCTACTACCACTGGCGCTGCTGAAAGCAGGACAATAAACCACGGGTGATGAAAAATACCACGATGTTTAACCACCATGGGCAATACTCCTGTTACTCCTAAAAAGAGAACAGGTATTATTCTTTGTTGCAGTAATAAAAAGAGCATGGCAATGAGCAATAAGCGATAAAATATTTTTTGCCCCTTACTTTTAATATCAATGTCGGGAAACAAAGCCCCGCCAAGAGCAAATACAAACCACTCAGCTAATCTCATCCATGAACAAGTGGACGTATTGATGAATGCAACAAGCATTGCAAACGCAACAACACCGCCCGCAACATGTCCTTTGTAGTTGGACATAGGTTCCCCTTTTTTATCTTAAGCAGTAATAATTCTATCGAGCTTCATAATCTGAGTAGTTGGATAATAATATTTTAAGATGCGGTGATACGGCCAACCTTCTTGCACCATTTGTCGCGCACCCCACTGGCATAAGCCCATATGATGGCCATACCCTCGGCCCTTAAAAACTATCTTTTTTCCAGTATTTTCGATCGAGAAGCAAAAACTTTTTATGTTCTTGAGCAAGGAATACATTCTTTTGCCGCGCAGATGGTGATGCCCACTTGCCGCCTTTATCACAACTTTTTGCACCGTACCTGCATGATCTTTCTTTATTATTTTTATGTCTTTGATTTTTTTGAGATTCGGAATATCTCTTTTGAGAGCAGTTTCCAGATAATCAAAGGTATAGTTCGCTGACCAATTATACACCTTTGCTTTTTTGCAAAAGGTACAAGCATAGGTACGCGCAAGATAGGGAGCATGTTCAAAATTAACGCCGCTTTTTTTTGACGGGATTAACCCGCCGCAACAAATATCGTACATGGCAAGGATTGGTTTATTGTTGTATGCCAAAAAAAGATCGCGTGTTTCATCAACTGCTTGCTTGATTGCTTTTGTTTCATGATAGCCGGTATAGGTTTGGTGGGCATTGGTATTTTTGATGTGATACAAACGGTTCAGTTTTTGTGCTTCCATAATTTTTGCAATCACGTAGGTACGTGAAGCAATAGCAAGAACCTTATGCATTTCGATAGGCCAGCTCGACATACTTTCTGTTTTAAGTACCGAATAAATATAATCTTCGATCTCAATATTATTAATCAACAGAGCACTATTGCCCTCCATGACAAAATACAGAGAACCTTGGTACCAGGTACCATCAACACACAAATACCCATCGGGTGATTGAATTCTGAGCGCCTTGGTAATTAATGGCGATTTTTGTTCTCGCACATCCGTGACTGCAACACCAGCTTGGGCTACCTGCGCCCGCACCGCCTCATGTTTTATTTTTTTTGCTGGTACGGCAAGATCGGTCACAAAAATTTCTTTCTTGCCGTTAATATGCCACGGATCAAGGTCGCCCGCTTTACGCACATCAAGTAACACGCGTACATGCAATGGTTTTAGTTTGTTATTTTGTTTTTCACTTTGTTCCAGTAATGAAAGTACAGGAGCTCCTGACTGAGAAAGTTCAGGCGCACCGGCATCGGCATATAAACTACATACCACAAGGAGTATTAATGATTTACAAGGAAATTTCATGCGTATTTAATAAGGTTATGAATTCAGTTGGTGGTTTAATTTTCTTATCGATACCTTCGTTTGCCATTTCATCGGCATGCGCATTTTCAGCGCGTGGTACATGCATAAAAGAATAGGTAGTAAAATTCATAAGAAGTTTGAAGGCTATCGATTGTAATAATTTTAGTTGCACATCTTTAACTTTGTAGACTCCTTTCATTTGTTGAACCAGGAGTTGGGAATCTGCAAAAATTTCCAGTGAATCATGTGCCCCAACTTTTTTTGCTGCATTAAACAGGCCAAGCAAGAGTGCTAAGTATTCTGCTTGGTTATTTGTTTTTGGACCCAAAAAATATCCTTTTTTCAAAACGGTTTTCCCATTGCGAATCAGGTGTAGGCCTGCGCCTGCAGGACCTGGATTATTTCGGGCCGCACCATCAACATACAAATGCCAGGGTGCTGAGTCAGGTGACGACTCAAAAAAAGAAAGTTGTTTCATGGAATTACTTTTCCGTTTAACCTTGCATAGCTGATTCGAGGTATAAAAATCGATAACAATTTTTGCATTGTAATAATGCGCGGTTGCGCAACTGGATAATGTCTTGCGCTAACAATCTAACATTACATGCACTGCATGAATCATTAATGGCAGGCACCACCGGGTTTGGCACCCGTGATTGCATGCGTTCATATTTTTCAAGCCATTCCGGGGGGATATTTTGTATTTTTGCTACGCGCTGACTTTCTGCCTCATTGAGCATTTTTTGCTTTTCTTCCATCTGAGTTCTTTTTTCAGCGAGCGTGGTTTGTAGTTTTTTTATTTCTTCATCATAGCTCAGATGTTTATTTTTATATTCCCGTTCAGCAGTTTCAACCCCGTTCCATGCGGTAAGGAGCACTTGTTCGTATTCATGCTGTTTTGTTTTGAGGTATTCGATTTCTTTTTTTATTGATTGGTATTCTTTAGGATCTTGAAGATTGTCTAAACGGTTGCTCGCCTTTTTTTCTGCCTCATCCAGTTCTTTCATTTCTAGTTCTTTGAGGGCGACTTCGTGTTTAGCTTCTTGCCATTTGTTTTTAAATACCTGGAGTTGTTCGTTGTGTTTATCAACCTGTACCTCGAGCTGACCAATCTCTGTGTGTAGATTTTTGGTTTCTATACGGGTTTTGTGTACGTGCTGATCAAAGTTGACTAACTCAAGGAGTTTTTGGAATGGTAGTTCGGTCATTGAAAAAACCTTTCTGCCAACGTATAAACGGTTGGGTTTTTGGTGGGCCCACCAGGATTTGAACCTGGGACCTCTCGGTTATGAGCCGATTGCTCTAACCACTGAGCTATGGGCCCGTTAAACAGAAAGAATCAGTTTATATTAGTGGAAAATGGGGGGGGCGTAAAGGGCGGCTTTGCTTACATACTTACCTGTCCACCTGTGAGCCATGAGATTTGTAACTGCTCAATAAAATATAAACAAAAATGTACAAATATAATAATTCTGCATAGATTTTGGGTCGCATAAAAAAAGTTACCTTTGGTATAAGCGGCAACAAACATATGAATGAGACACGCACCTTTACCCTTCGAGCACGGCCACATCTTGATGAAAAGCAACATGAAGTTTTAAATGAATGCGGCAAACTCCTTTCTAAAGTAACACGAGCTTTATTTGCAAGCCTTTGCAAAGGTATTTCTATGAACGAGCTTAAACGTCAGTTCATTGTGCAGTTCGGTATAACGGCCCGTCACTTTAATGCCTGTCGCATACAACTTGAAGGGATGATCAAGTCAAAAAAAACTTCGCTACCTATGCAAATAGCCTCACTTGATTGGCGAATACAAAATCTTGAAAAGAAGCTAAAAAAACAGAAAAATCCTTTTAGTGTTCATCAGAAAAAAAGGAAATTACTTCATCTTAAAAGAAAGCAAGATCAGTTAGAAGCTGATCGAAAAAGCAGTGTTAAGCGCCTCTGTTTCGGGAGTAAAAAATTATTTCATAAACAGTTTTATCTGGAAGAAAATGGGTATAAAAACCACCAAGCATGGCGTGCTACATGGCAGGATGCACGCAATAATGAATTTTTCCTCGTCGGCTCTAAAGATGAAACAGCGGGTAATGTAAATTGCGTAGCAACATTGCAACAAGATCAAACATTCACCTTACGTATGCGTCTACCAAATGCTCTGAAAGAATTCGGTACCTATTTATATTTGCAGGATGTTTCTTTTGCGTATGGGCATGACTATCTGATGGAAGCACTTCGTCAAAAACAAGCAATAAGTTTTCGTTTTGTGCGTGATGAAAAAGGTTGGGAGGTGTTTGCAAGTATAGCGCTTAAAGAACCGCAATGGATTTCTGATGAGCGGCATGGCGTCATTGGCGTTGATTGTAACACTGACCATCTTGCGATTGTTGAGACTGATGCGCGGGGTAATCCTATTGCCAAACACACCCTGCCACTGAACTTATACGGCAAGAACAAAAAGCAGCGCGCAGCTATAATCGGTGATACCTGTGCAGAACTTGTAGAGCTTGCAAGGCAAAAACAAAAACCCATTATTATAGAAGATTTAGATTTTACTAATAAAAAAACAGCTCTGCATTCTGCTGCAGGCGCACGCACTCTACACTTATTTGCCTATAGTGCGATAAGAGAAACTTTGGTGTCTCGCGCTTGGCGTAACGCAATCAAAGTTCATACCGTCAACAGTGCTTATACCTCTGTTATAGGACAAGTTAAATTTAAAGATCGCTATGGATTATCAACACATCACGCAGCAGCATTATGCATAGCAAGAAGATTTTTCGGATTTTCTGAACAGCCGACTCGTTGTCTGATTAAATTCACTGACAATAAAGGTGTTCATGTCGCTTTCCCTCTACCTGAAAGGAATCGAGGGAAACACGTATGGACTCTATGGTCTAAAGTTGCAAAGGAAATTCAAGCAGTGCATGAAGCACGTTTTCGGGCGACAAAACGTCGATCTAAGGTTCCGCCTCTGCCGAACCATAAGATTTATACCCTGGAATCTTTGGGTGAAATTCCCAAATGCGAACCGTTAGCAGAACTGCTCGGCTAGCGTCTTATATAATCTACAAGCTCAAATGTGTAGATTTGTGTAAGTTTTTAGGAGCAGCCCGTTATATATAACAGAATCGGATTTATCATCATCATCTGTAGATTTTTTGTTGAGGCTACAAGTAGATTGATTAGTTGCCAAGCATGCGAAAAAAGAGAAAAGCGTTGCAACATAAATCTTTTCGACATTAACGCAAACCATTTTTATGCCTTTGCCATGACAAAGCGGAACTTATCACTTTGCCCTGACAGGACAGCAACGCTCAGGCCAATCGCCCCGAGCTCTCTTTTTTGTTCATTGGCAGTATTAAAAATTATTTTTTCAATTCCCTTGTGATTCCGCATACACCAAGAAATCTTTTAGTCTGACACTATATGCCCACTCATTATCATACCACCCAAACACTTTGGCCATGCGACCACATATCTGAGTCAGTCCGGCATCAACGATCACCGAATATGGGTTACCAGAAAAATCACTGGAAACTAATTCTTCAGAAGTAACGGCCATGATGCCTTTGAGGTATCCTTTTGCTGCCTGCTCGAAGGCTTTATTGAGTGTTGCTACCGTGATCTCTTTTTTCGAAAGAAAGCCAAAATCCAACAACGAAACTTTGCCTACCGGTACACGCACAGAATGTCCCTGAATACAGCCAATAAGTTCAGGAATAATTTTCCCTACCATGGCGGTGGCACCCGTTGTGGTTGGCACAATATTCAATGCCGCTGCCCTGTTTCTACGCGCATCGCCAAGGTCGATATCGAGCAATGCCTGGGTATTCGTGTATGCATGAATCGTGGTAACAAAACCGTGCTCGATACCAAATGTTTTTTGTAACACATCTGCTACTGGCACAAAGGCATTGGTTGAACAACTGCCCAGTGAAACAAGCACATGTTTTTGTTTATCATAGGCTTGCATATTTACGCCGGGAATAATGCTTACATCATCATCACTTGCCGGTGCCGAGATGAGTACTTTTTTTGCACCAGCTTTTATATGCTTACTTGCGCCTTCACGCTTGGTAAAGTGGCCAGTACATTCAACCACCCAATCAATATTCAGTTGCTTCCACGGTAATTTTTCCGGATCAAGTTCTTTGTAAATAGGAATGCGATAGCCATCTATCACCAGCGTCTTGCCATCCAACTGAACCTCTCCCTGATACGTTCCCATCAAAGTGTCATACTTAAAAGTATGGGCCACTAAATCAAGAGAACCGGGACCAATGTTAATGGCAACAACTTCTATTTTTTTTCTTGCTGCTGCGTCTTGCATAACGGCACGCAAAAATGATTTTCCGATTCTTCCCAAACCGTTAATCGCTATACGAATCATGATAAATCTCCTAAACACGAAAAATAAATTTGTTTTTCTTCTTCATCGGTAAGAACTGGCAGTTCAAGGATAATAGGAATATGTCGCAATGATGGCTGCTGTGCAAATCGTAGTAACGCTGCGCGACCAATGTTTCCCCGTCCCATCACTTCATGCTGGTCAAGATTTTTCCCGAGCCCCTTGGTTGTATCATTTAAATGAATGAGACCTACGCGCGTGATACTAACTGCTCGATCCAACATCTGCACAAATACATCTTGCTCCTTGTCATCGGCAAGGTTATAGCCATACGCATACGCATGTGCAGTATCAATGCAAAACTGTACCGCGTGCGAATGCTCAAGTCCATCAAGTACCCTTGCAAAATCATACAGGTCACCGCCAACTGACAACGCACCATGCGCTGAGTT
>JABCYS010000028.1 GCA_013290085.1 Candidatus Babelota bacterium | reverse complement strand
AATGTTGATTTTGAGCAGACGAGCATCCTGATTGGCAGGGTCTGCCTGTAAACTGCGGTCGATTGCCATCAGTGCCTTTTCAAATTCTTGATTTTCATACCACGTAAGCGCGTTGGTAAGATAGGAGAGGTGACTCGAGGTAGAACCCTTTTGCAACTTTGATTTGAGTAACAAACTACTTATTTGATGTTCTATTTCTTTATTCGGACCCGTCAACTCAAGAAAAGTCGAATACCCTTTAACTGCCTCATTAATCTTCCCTTCCTGTTCATGGAGCATGCCTAACAAAAGCCAGCCTTTGTCAAAACGAGGGCAAATATCCAAACTTTTTTGGGCATTTTGGATGGCACTTTTTTTGTCATTCAATGCCATGTAATGCTGAGATTTCATAAAATAAAAAAGACAGTTGCGTGGCTGGAACGGTGTTGAGTTTAAAAATTCATCAATAACGAGAATAGATTTTTTGGGATCATGCTTAGCATGAGCTTGTGCCGCCTGGTAGGTAAGTTCAGCATTGTCTTTATGTTTTTGTTGGAGTTGTATAAAACGAGTTTCAGCTTCTATCTTCTTGCCGGTTCCCGCAAGAGCTTGTGCAAACATGAGTTGCATATCCAAATCATCTTTAAATGACTCTTCAAGCTTTGGTATGAGTGAAGCAATAATATTCAACTGATTGGTTGCAAATAAAAAGCGAACATAACCACTGTAAGGGTAGGGCGATTGAGATGAGGAAAGTAACTTTTGATAGTAAGCCTGCGATGCCTGGGGTTTTTGTTGCATAAGACTGTAATGCCCCAATATTGACCACTGATACTGCTGACTATTTGCTCTAAGGATGCTAGATGACATAAGCATGAAAAGGATGAGAAGTAATCGCTTCATTTTTTCAAATCTCCTTTGCGCTCTTGATAACATTTAATGAGGTAATCTTGTAATACCGAGCGTAGCTGGGGATCATTCATTTGTGCAAGCACTGCCTCTTCTTCTGCCGATAGGGTGGGTAATGGTACTGGTTGTTGCGCAACAGTGATAACCTTTTTTTCAATAACCTTTGTTTTTGCAGCAGCTTTAAAACGAAGCTCTTTTACATAAGGTTTTCCCAGATGGTTGTTAATGGTCCTTATAAGAGTGGGAGAAAGTAAATAAAGCTCCTGCATCCAGCTTGCCTCAAAAACTCCTAATATTAAGGTACCATCTTTAATTTTTTCTAAACGTACCCGTTCACTCAGACCCCCCATAATAGTGGCCCAATTGTTCAAAAGATGCAGGCGCCAGTCGTCCGGCTGGTTAAGAAGTGAGGCAAGGGCATCTTTAATATGTTGCGACATAATCTATTGATTTCGCCAACTTTTGAGCTGAGACTAAACTTTTTTCCTAACATAACGGAAAAAAACACCCACAACAACAAATTTCTTTTTGAAAAAAATATTGATTTTAACGCACTAATTCTGATAGGTTGAAAACATGAGAATAGTGAAGATAAGGTATCTTCTAAATATATATATCATCAAAAAAAGGAGACGATGATGAAGTTCAATAAATGGGCCTTAGCTTTTGCTAGCGCCGTTTCAGCTTTCTACACAGCAGGTGCCGCAGCGCTTCATTTCTGGGGCGAAAAGGCTATCTGTTATGTTGAAAAATTCCACATGGTTAAGTTTTCAAGCGAAATGATGTCATTAGATGTCACGCCTGCTAACTTTGCCTATGGTTTAGTGACTCATTTTGTATGCGCCTACCTATTTGTAGTGATTGCGTTCTACTTCCACGATCACATCAAAGGTAAGTAAGCTGAAATTTAAGATTATTTAATCAACAAGGAGACGATAATGTTTAAACTTAATAGATGGGCACTGTCAGTTGCAAACACAGTGGCAGCTTTTCATATAATTGGGATGGCAGCACTCTATATCTGGGGTGAAAAAGCGATCACTTTTGTTGAAAAGTTCCAAATTGTGAAATTTTCACAGGAAGCTCTGACTTTGCAAATTACCCCAGCTAATTTTATAACTGGGACAATTGTGCATTATGTATTTGCCTACGCATTTGTTGCGGTAATGATTTTCTTTCATGATCATATCAAGGGCAAATAAGTCGAGTTATTAAAATTGTGGAGATGCAGTCTAAAGACTAGTCCTCGCATGAAAGTGATGAGGCATTTTTGGAACTCTTAGCATCTCCGCCTAATTTGAAATCATGATGGAGATGTGGCCGGAAGGCTGGATCTTATTGCATACACAGTAAGAAATTCAAGTGAAAGCTTGAACATCTCCGCCTAATTTAAATAGATGAGGAGTCGTAATGAAATTTAATGAAAAAATAGTTGCTCTTGCAGCAGCAGCCGCAGTTATTTTTTGGCATACCCTATCGAGCCTTTTTTTTATGGTAATGCCAGAAGGCTTTTTCCGGGTTGTTCTTGCCAAGATTCCTGTGCATCTCGTATCAATTATGCTCATTAACGGCATCCTCACTTTTATATCCGTGTTCCTCATGGTATTCACTGCTGCATACCTCTACAATCGCTGGACACGATAAACTCATCCCGTTTCCCGCGGACTAATTCCTTTTCCTTGCACAGAGGAAAAATGGTTCGCTATACTGCTGCCAACTAAAAAAATTAAAAAAAGAAAAGTTGGCGATGCACAAAGATTTTGAACTACTTCCCCATACCGCAGATTTAAAAATACGAGTGTACGGAACAACCCTTGAACAACTGTTCCGCCATGCTCTCATCGGTATGTTCCAATCCATTGGGCCGCGATCAAAGAACTGTAAGAAAAAAGGCGAACGTCTTTATTGTCCTCAACTTCCCCAACAGCATGATATTACCTTACAAGCGCATGACCTCACATCATTGCTCGTTTCTTTTTTATCCGAAGCACTTGCTCTTTCCGATATTCATAATGAAGCCTATCTTGATGTTGTAATTCATGAACTTGATCAAAATCATATCAGAGCAACCTTACAAGGAGTGCCCATCGAAGGATTTGAAGTAGTGGAAATTAAAGCCGTCACCTATCACGATTTAAACATAAAAAAAGTTGATGGTGCCTGGCAGACTGATATTGTTTTTGATATCTGAAAAAGATTTTGAAAGAGGTGTGGCGTGGAGAAAGAGAAGCAAATTCGTTTAGAAAATCTCATCAAAATTTCTGACGTGCTCTGGGAGATTCCACAAGAGTTTCGTCAGGATATGCGTGTTCCCGCACGTGTCTTTGCTAACCAACACATTCTTGAGGATGTTTTTGAAGATCGATCGCTCTGGCAACTCGTCAACGTTGCTACTTTACCCGGTATCCAAAAGTTTGCCTTTGCCATGCCCGATATTCATCAGGGATACGGATTTCCTATCGGCGGGGTTGCTGCAACAGCGATTGATGAAGGCGGCGTCATTTCTCCCGGCGGCATAGGCTACGATATTAATTGTGGAGTACGTTTGCTGCGGGTATCAATGACGGCAGATGAACTCAAGCCCTACTTAGCCGATCTTGCGACAGAAATTTTTCATGCTATTCCCTCAGGTGTTGGTCGTGGGGGAAAATTAAAATTAAATCAGGAAGACCTTGCTAAAGTATTGCGTGATGGTGCGCATCGTATGGTAGAACTTGGTTACGGAACACAAGGAGACCTTGAGTATTGCGAAGAAACGGGTCGTATGACAAATGCCGATGCAACCCTGATTACTACGACAGCAAAAAAAAGAGGCGCTGATCAATTAGGTACGCTTGGCTCAGGTAACCACTTTTTAGAAATTCAGCGCGTTGATGAAATTTTTGATGAAAAAAGTGCGCAGGTGTATGGACTAGAAAAAAATATGGTAACCGTGATGATCCATTGCGGTTCGCGTGGACTGGGGCATCAAACATGCACCGACCATGTAAACAGTATGATGCCAAAAATGGGACAGTGGGGGATTCAATTACCTGATCGAGAACTGGTGTGCGCACCATTTAAATCACCAGAAGGACAAGATTATTTTAATGCCATGGCCGCTGCTGCAAATTTTGCGTGGGCCAATCGTCATCTTATCGGACAATGGGTGCGCGATTCATGGAAAAAAGTTATTGGTGACTCAGTAAAAATAACAACTCTGTATGACGTGTCTCACAATATCGGTAAGCGCGAGTCGCATGAGATCAATGGAAAAATAAAACAAGTCATTATGCATCGCAAGGGTGCAACGCGTGCATTCGGGCCAGGGCGACCAGAAGTTCCTTCCCACTATCAACCAGTCGGGCAGCCCGTGCTCATCCCCGGAACGATGGGTACATCATCGTATGTTCTTGCGGGAACAAAAGAAAGTATGGAAGTAGGATTTGGCACCTCGTGTCATGGAGCAGGTAGACGCATGTCCCGCGTACAGGCAAAAAAAACAGTTCGCGGCTCTACTTTACGCCAGGAGCTTGAGGCGCAAGGTATTATCATTCGCAGTGACTCGAATTCGGGACTTGCTGAAGAAGCCCCCATCGCTTACAAAGATGTTGAAGATGTAGTGAGTGTGGTGGATAAAGCAAGGCTTGCAAAAAAAGTTGTACGACTTAAACCACTTGCTGTTATTAAAGGAGGATGATGGAAAAAAAACGATTATTTGTTGCGGTAGATTTACCTCAACCAGTGATAGATCAGATTATTAAAATTCAGCAGCAACTGGCTAATCGCCACCTTTTTCAAGGACGATTAACCCATCCCGAGCATTTACATCTCACGCTGAAATTTATTGGTGAGGTTGATGACCAGACACATGAGCGAGTGAAAAAAGCGCTAGAAACTTTTACCTTTCCCAAAATAAAAAGTTCACTGGGCCAGCTTGGTTCATTTGCTGCAGGCAAAGAAACTTCTATTATTTGGATTGCGCTGACAGGCGAGGAACTTGGGTTATTGGCTCATGCAATTAACGATGTTTTAAACTCCATCGTCCCGCATGACAAACGAGATTTTGTGAGCCATGTGACTATTGCGCGGGTAAAATCGGTTCCCGATGAAGAACTGCTGAGTCGTTATCTGGCAGAAGCGCCGGTGCCGGCGGTACCCTTTGAAGCGACCGAGTTTGTTTTGAAGGATTCGGTGCTTTCGGAAAAAGGCCCTTATTATACCGTTCTTGAGCGCTACCCACTTGTGTGACGAATGTTTTTCTTTAGACTGAGCAGTGTTCTTGTATACATAATTCTTTGGGGTGCCTCTATGAAAAAACAATTATTTTTTTCGGCGTTGTTTTTGTTGTTTGTTAGCGTAACCAACATGCATGCTATGGATAAAGAGAGGCGAGAGCGAATACAAAAATTCAACGCTAAATATGATGCAGAATATCTGGCAAATACAAAAAAAAAGATGTGCGCGGTATATACGAAGGGGGAGTATGGGGAGGTGAGCGCGCATTGTGCCTCACTAGCCGAATTTTTTAAGGAATTCTCACAAGCAGAGGACGGGTCTTGTAGCGTAGAATATGCTGAGATTGCACAGTTATGGAATCATCGCGCTTTTTTATGCCTTCAACAGAATCGTCCAATGACATGCGAATATTTTCTGCAAGCATATCCAAGCAATGACGATAATAGGTCAATTCTGCGCGGGCAGTTAGATGATCCATTTGAAAATGCAACGACAGACCTTATTGTGGAATTAGAGAATAGTGCGGCCCTAAAGAGTAAGGCGGGATCAGATTGTAGCGCGGAACTCCGGCGGATTACGACATTAAAGTGGATAATGAAATTAAACGAGATTAAAGATAGAGCACTGCCCGATGCGCATAAGAAAAAGGATTATAACACGAAGAGCAAACTGTGCGGAGAGCTTGCTGCTATTTTTAAGACCGTGGCAGCATTACAAAATGAGCCGGTAATTAGTCAAGAATGTAAGGCCATAGAAAAACTTTGGGAACATCGTCGTCTATTGGTTCTGGGCAACAACTCGCCGAGCACAGTTGAATATTTGTGCCAGGCATTTCCTAAAGAATTACCGCAGAGAAAAAATACGCGTTAAAAAAGATCAAAAGCTGCTTGTTAATTTAATCGTCTAAAAAATTGAGTATTTTTCTCAATTTTTCCTGGGCAATCACATGCCAAAAAAGACTAGAAACGCTAGGTATATAAAGGAGATATAGGGGAGCGCGTCCTTTAAAAGAGCTCTTTCATCGTTAGGCCTTTGAATTCGAATTAGCTCTCTTGAAGAAGGTTGAACATGGTGCTCTTGGACAGAAACTTGAATTGCCCCTCTTGTGGTACTTCGGCTTTGATAGACCCCGTTCTCTCGGATAAGGGATCCCATTATACCGTTCTTGAGCGCTACCCACTTGCACAGCTGTCACTTTTATGTAAACTAAAGAGGTGTTTATTTACAATTGGAACATTTCTGAGGTTTTTTATGAAGAAATTACTATTATTGTCTCTGCTCGTTTATACAGTGAATGTTTGTGCCATGGACGGTGGCTCTAGCGCTGCGGCAGCCAGAGTTCGGTCTGCATCTGGAGGAAAGAATCAGCTTGCGACTCTTAAAGCTGCGCTTGCTCTCTCTAAGAGTAACGAAGTTCAGCAAGCTGAAGATATCATGAGAGCGAATGCTGAGCAGGCTAAAGCTTTTGCTAAAGCTCAGGCTGAAGTCGCTCAAGTTATTGAAAAAACTTTTAAAAGGATCGCGACCATAAAAAATGATATGGAGACGGCTTTTCATGCTCAGATGTATGCAGATGTTTCTGCATATTGTGGGCGACTTGAGGATATTTTTAAAGGTTTAGCAGAGTCGGTGAAAGGCTTAGAGCCCGAAAAAGCCCGAGAATACGTTGCGATTGCCAAGTTGTGGGGGCATCGTGCGCAGTTAATTATGAATGTTGATCGTCGTCCAAAAACATTTGAATATTTTTCTCAAGCATTCCCTGAGCTACAAGCCCAAAAAAGCTAATATTGCTGCTAAATATACTAAGGCGGCATACGAAAAGAGCGTTCTATTTGAAAGAGCTCCTGCATCATTATTAGGTCTTTGAGGAGCCAACTCTTTTGAAGAAGGTTGAGCACGGTCTGGTTCATAGATAGATGGTTGAGGCGGGTGAATTCTTTCAGGAGAGGCCTGTTTTTTCCCCTTACCAATTTTTACAGAGGAAGCAGTATTTTTGCTTCCTCTTTTTTCTGCCGACCTTTTTAAAAAAAATCCTACCACAAAGTAAAGAGCGGCTGCTCCACCCAAGGCACCAAGGATATTTTTATGTTCTTTAAGAAAGGGGATGATCGAGGCCGCTCGTGCGGAGCTTTTTTCTTTTTTTTGTTCTTCTTGAGGGTCTTCGTCGTGCGAGGTTTGTTCAGTTGGTGAAGTTAGTTCAGAATTATCCTGAGCCCGACAGGGAGTGAATGAACTTACGCTCGTTAAAGCAAGAATGATTAAAGTATAGCTACGCATTATTTCCATTACTATAAATATGCTGAATTGCATCTCGGTAAGGTGTATGAGAGTGGTCTGACGGGGCGGTGATGCCTTGATGAGATAGTGTAGCGTCAGGATAGAGCCGTGGTGATTCTAAGGTCTTTTGATTATCTCTTGTGTGAATTCTTGAAGCTAAAGTAGGATACAGAGATCCTGGCTGCATAGGCTGAGGTTGTGGGACTACAGGATGATTTTGGTGAGTATGTCTATTGCGATAATGAGTATGCCTATTGCGATTAATAAGAATATAAAGCAAGAAAAGTGTAATGCCACTTGCAATAAGGCCATTGCGGTACTCATCTTTATACTCTTTCAAATGTTCCTTGAGCTTTGCTGACTTTTCCTTAATTGCATTGACGTACTCAGTTCGATATTCCTTCAAATGGTCCTTGAGCTTTGCGGACTTTTCCTTAATCGCATTGACGTACTCAGTTCGATATTCCTTCAAACGTTCCTTGAACTTTGCGGACTTTTCCTTAATCGCCTTAAGTAAGGTATGAATGTGTTGCTTTGTTGGAACCGGGTCGGTAGCCCGTACTGCGGGTATGGTGAGCCCAAAAATAAGAATCATAACGATTGCTTTTTTGTTAAAGACCATGATGAGTAACCTTCCATTGAAAATGGTTTCGAATGTGCCCTCATTGTAGCGGAGGAAAAATGCTAATTCAATCGCTGGCAAGGCATTTTTTCAGCCAGAAACAAAAGGGGGGTTTTGTCTCTGGACATTGTGTACTAGTGGCTACTGTGCAAGAAAAGATTTTTCCAAAAAATTTTGCTGCTTCCCGGCATGGGGAGTTGAAGGAGGGCTTGGGTGAAAAGTGTTACTTTTTTTTCTGCGAGAGCTTGTTGAGAAATATCTTGTTGTAAGAGGGCGGCTTTATATTTTTTCGTCCAATAACTCATAATCTGATCAAGAAGCTCAGCACTTTCCTGTTCATTAATTTTAGACGCCTCAAGCTCTTTTAGAAATTCAATCGGGTTAGAAATGCTGCTCAGCGTAAAAAAGTTCAGGAGAATTTCCTGGACTTTTTTTTGATCTTCCCCAAAAAAAGAAGTTATCGTGCAACGAGATTTGATGGTAGGCAGAAGAGCATCCCCTCGTTCGGTACATAATATAAAATGATAACCTTGCGGTGGTTCTTCTAAAATTTTAAGAAGTTTATTTGAACAAGCGGCTGTTAAAAGATCAGCCTTTTCTAAAATAAAAAAGAAATGACTTTCATCGTGCAAAGCAAGCGCGGTTGTCTCAAAAATAATTTCTAAATCGTCGAGCGTATAAGTTTTTTCCGGCATGAGCCATCGTGTTGCATGGTACTGACGTTTACGAATTTGCTCACAGGTAAAACAAACACCGCAGCCATTATTTTTACAAAATGTTTTTTGCACATACTGCTCGGCGTAGCTGGTGAGCAGATCCTGCGGGCCCACCAAAAGCTGAGCCGGTACTAGCGAAGAAACTGATTGCTCTTGAGCCATGATAAAACCTTTTCCAGAGTTTGCGATGTTACCTCTTCCTTGGACAACTGCCCATCAACAATGATGACATCGTCCCTATTTTTATACATCTCATCAAACCCCATAATAACTCGTTGAAAAAAATCTTTTTTTTCCTGCTCGAATGAGGTTGGCGTTTCATTGCGTGCTGCAATGCGCTGGAGCGATGTAGCAAGATCTATGTGAACATAGATGGTTAAATCCGGCTTGATGCTGTTCATCGCCCACAGGTTACTCGTTTTTATCATCGGGATATCCAGCTTTCTGCCATACCCCTGATAAGCAATGGCCGAATCGCCCATACGATCTGAAATAACGATCATCTTTTTTTCAAGCGAGGGTTGAATAAGTTCTTCCATATGTTGTGCGCGATCGGCAGCAAATAAAAGGTACTCAGCTTTGGGAGACACCGGAACCTTCTTTTCCTGGAGTACGGAACGTAATTGTTTTCCCAGCAAGGTGCCGCCCGGTTCCTTGGTAAGTACTACGGGAAATGTTTGTGTGTGAAAGAATGTAGTGAGATTCTGGGCAAGAGTTGATTTTCCAGAACCATCTATCCCTTCAAGGGCGATCAGGACGCCGCGTTGTAACTGAGGCATACAAAATCCTTCGGTTCAAATGCCAAGGTGTCTAATTTTGAGAAAAAAATTAATTGTGTTAGGTAGTATACATTAATTGCCGATAAAAACTTTCCAAAAATATTTTTCAAAATATGAAAATGAGGAAGGCGAAAAAAATAAAATGGCGACAGAACAACAACGCTTTGATGAGTTGTATAAGCTCGGTTTACAAGATGGCAAAATTATTTTTGCAGGAGCACTACTCCAACGTGCTGCAAAAAATTTCCCCAACCGCATGGCGTTGCTGTGCAATCATGAATCAATCACCTTTGCTGATCTTTATAAACGCGCAAGCTACGTGAGCCATGTATTAAAAAATGCAGGGGTTCAGCCAAGAGACCGTGTTTTTTTGTTGTTTGAAAATTCCATAGATTTCTATGTTGCCTATTTTGGTGCGTGGCAAACTGGTGCGATTATTGCACCACTCAATACCTTTCTTCATGAGAAAGAGCTTCATCATATTATTGATGATGCTAAACCAAAAGCGATGATTATGCAGAGTACCTTAAAATCTGATTTCAAAGATCTCGTGCCTTTCATTTTTACTGAAAAAGATTTGTTACCTGT
>JABCYS010000027.1 GCA_013290085.1 Candidatus Babelota bacterium | reverse complement strand
AGTTGGATGAGCTATGATACCGCGCTTTCAGCTTCTAACTTTTTATTACAGTACAACATCGGCTCACTGATCAATGCTCTATTCACGCTTTTCCTCTTTTTTCTTTCCTTTGCAGCGGCAGAAAGTTTAACACGCAAAGCTTTTGGTGATCAGATTCAGTTTTGGAAATTATGGACCCCAATGGTTGCCAACTCTTTTCCGGTCCTTGGCAGAACAATTGGAGGTTATCTCATTGTTGGCTCTGATTTGGCATTAGTAGTTGCCACCTATATTATAGCCCGCACTTTTTTTGGCTGGTGGCTCCCTTCTGATACTCTTGTCGATCCTAATATTCTTGCATCGTATGTACCGTGGCTCAGTCCGGCAACTCGCTCACTCAGCGCAGGTTTTTGGGAAGAATGTTTATTCCGTGCCGTTCCCCTTGCCTCTGCAGCTCTCATTGGACAACGGTTTGGCAAAAGAAAGTTATTTCTGGTTATCGGATTTATTGTACAAGCAGTTGTTTTTGGTGCTGGACATGCTGATTACCCTACACAACCTTCCTATGGCAGGTTATTAGAACTGATACTTCCTTCATTTATTTTTGGCGGCATTTATCTGGTGTATGGACTTTTACCAGGCATTATTTCCCATTTTATTTTTGATCTTGTTCTCATGAGCATGCCACTCTTTATCTCTTCTGCTCCCGGAGTATGGATGAACCAAGGAGCCGTTATTCTCTGGGGAGGAGTCCCGCTTCTTATTGTGCTCTACTTTAGATACCGCCTCAGAGCATGGCATCCAATCACTCTAAAAGATTATAATAATGCGTGGCGCCCTTCAGCACAAAATACAACAACTCCGCAAGCATCTGCTGCTCCTCTTTTTTCTGTCACTACAAAACAGATACGTATTGTTTATGGTGTGGGAATCGCCGCATTGTTACTCTGGGTATTTACGACACAATTTAAACAAGATGCTCCCGCAATGCAGATAACAGGTGCGCAAGCTTCCACAATTGCTCGCCAAGCATTATCTGAAAAAAATCTTGATGATTCATGGCTTGCCTTGCCTTTTGTTTTTGAAACGATAGATCCGAATAACCGGTATGTTTGGCAAGAAGGTGGTAAGGAAATGTATCAAACCCTTATTTCAACTTTCTATGTACCAACACCGCAGTGGATTGTTCGTTTTGCAAAATTTAACGGTCCGCTTGAAGACCGCGCCGAAGAATATGCGCTCTTTATTGCGCATGATGGTACCTTAGTTCGCATCTCTCATCGTTTGCCAGAAAAACAATCGGGCGCTTCATTAACTGAAGAGCACGCCTGGAAACTTGGATATGAAGAACTGCTTCAACGATTTGGTTTAGAAAAAGAACAGTTAAAAGAAGTTTCTGCAACCCCAACCAAACACCCGAATCGTCTTGATTGGGCATTAGTGTTCACCAACTTACAAGGGCCTCAGTTTAAGGATGGCAATGGCCAGCTAAGAATTAGCGTTACTATCTCAGGAAATGAGATCACTGATGTCCGCCGTTTTGTACACGTACCTGAAGAGTGGCTTCGCAACGATCGCAATACGCAAAGCTTGCTTGCTATTATAAAGTTACTCGCTGGGTTCTTGCTTATGTTCCTGGTCGGTATAGCAGCACTGTACGCGTTGATCTCATTTAATTTTTCTGTGAGAGAACTCCTGTACCTATTTGGGTTTCTTCTCTTGGTAGGTGTAATAAACTTTATCAATGGTTGGCCGGGCATCATAAGCCGGTTCGTTACGAGTGACCCATGGGCAACTCAAGTTTTCCGTGTCATTGCCGGGATATCGGTATCATTGATTATTGCTAATCTGGCGATTGGGTTTGTGATAAGCATGATCCATCGTCACAAAAATCATACCCGTGCGGATTACAAAAATATATTTGCTGCGATTTTTGTCGGCATTCTTTTTGGAGCAACGTCTTCTCTTCTCAAAGTTTCTTCACTTGCTCCTACTTGGGCTGTTTACACTTTTGCAGGAACGTATCTACCTTTATTGGCTACCCTGTTAAGTTCGATTACTGGACTTTTATTTGAAAGCGCAACCCTGCTTGCCATGCTCATCATCGTACAACTCCTGAGTGCATCATGGACAAAAAATAAACCGTTCTGTTACTCGATCATTGTTACCATGGGACTTTTGATTACCAGTGGTACCATAGATTCGGTGGCACTGTGGTTAGTAAAGGGAATATTGATTGGATTTATTTTATTGCTCTATTATGCAACAATCCTTAGATCATTTCCGTCACTTATCATCATCACTCTTGCAACATCACTCATATTACGCATTCTGCAACAAATGATGTTTGCTGCATACGCGGGAGCACTGGTCGGAAATATATTGGGTATAGGTATTGTGATAGGTTTAGCTTGGTATCTTTACAAAAAAATGAATGAATGAAACTAGAAAAGGGCCTCCTTAATGAGAGGCCCTTTTGATTGAGAGACTTTTTTTGTTGAAATTCTTATACAATGTTTTCAACAATCTGAAACTGATTGCCATCCGGATCTACAAATGTTGCCATTTTTACGTGGCCTGGCACTTCTATCACTTCGCCAACAAATTGTACCCCTTTTGATTCCATATTTTTTTTTGTAGTTGCAAGGTTATCAACGGTAAAGGTGAGAACTGTGTTGTGACCTGGTTTGCTTGATTCATTTGCCTGAGCAACACCAAGACGCATTCCTCCTTCTTTTCCTTCAAACTCCATCCAACCCCATTCTTCGTTACTTTCTTTCAGCGTTAACCCCATGTCAGAAAAAAACTTCTGTGCCTTTTTGAAATTAGCTACGGTTATCCAGCCAAGTTCTATTTTCTTTATCGTCATACAAGCCCCTATGTAGAATTTAAAAAATTAGAAAAACAATTATTAATTCAATGAGAAATTAGATTGTATAGGGCCATAAAAGAATGTCAAACATTGTTCTTCTAGAGATCTTTGGAGATACCGTGGTATACTAGAAAAAATTCAGTCTCTCAATGAGGATTCCATGAAGAAAAAGTCATATAAGGTAAGGTTAATTCTCCTTACCATTGCAATTATTGCCATTTTGATTATTTACTGGTCCGGCGCCACTCAGTATTTAACGGTTGAGTACTTACGACACTACACTGATCAAATGCAAGAAGCGGTACGTAATCACTACCTCATCTCTGCTCTCGCCTTCATTGTGGCACTTGTTTTTGCTACAACGTTTTCTGTTCCATTTCTTGTGGTCATGCCTATTGGCGGACTTCTTTTTGGTTTGTTACCCGGCACTCTCTATGCCCTTATTGCCTGCAGCATAAGTGGAACAATAGCTTTTTTAAGTTCTCGTTATCTTATTGGGGAGTTTTTTCAAGAGCGCTGGGGAGATCGGCTTAAAAAATTAAATCATGAGTTACATGAGTATGGATACTTATATCTTCTCGGATTGCATTTTATGCCGGTGACGCCATTTTTTATATTTAATACTCTGTGTGGACTTACTAAACTTTCTCTTTTTACTTTTTTATGGACAACCGTGGTGGGTATTGCGCCTTCAGTTTTTATTTATAACTACATAGGTTATCAACTCACTGAGATTACCCAGTTTAAAGATCTTTTTTCTAAAGAATTACTCTATGCTTTTATCGCGCTAAAAGCGCTTTCGATTAGCACGCTACTCTTTGGGAGATTTGGGAAAAAAATCAAGAAAAGATTATTCGGGTAACAACGTTACAATTTCACTTGAATTAAACTTCCTGACTCATACCGCTTAAGACCACGCTTAAACATAACTACACCGAGCACAAAGGTTGCTGCCCAGTAGATAAGAAGCGTAAGCAATCCATAGATATTAAAATTATGCACCAGCTGAGCAGGCACTGCCCCGACAAAGTAGGCCGGTATTACCATAACAGCTATAAAGCGCAGAATCCCTGAAAAAACATTGTAGGGGTAGTACACAAGTCCGTAGAGTGCACTAAGCAATTTGTTAGCAGCTTGTTCAAAATTACCAACATAAAAACTAATTGCTTGGGTTATCAAAATAAAATTAAACAGAATGGCGGCAGAGATAATGGACATGATAATAAAAAGTACCAAGCGCGGCCATGAAAAGTCGCCGAATAGGCAAAAGTTAACCAATGCAACAATAAGTACACCATAGGAATGAAGGTCTGTCCTACTTACTGAGATATGCCAGAGCAAGTTATGTGGTAAAAGGAGAAAGTAATCTAACTCACCAAGTGCTATGATGCGCGCTAAATAATGAGCCCCCCCCAAAATTATTCCAACTAAACCATCACCAAACCAAGCGACTCCTATGAGGGTCGCCGTATCTTTTAGTTGCCAGCCACCAACCATCGGAACTTTTTTGAAGAACAAAATCCACAGGAGTAAAAATGCAGCATGAGTAATCACGCTAAAAAAGATTTGTAGCACGAAGCTCATTCTGTATTCCATGGCAGAAAGAAGGTGAATCTTCTTAATTTCCCACGTTAATTTTAGATATTTAGCCGCCACTGATAGAAACATTTTTCATACCTTTTCGCCAAATCAATAGGGAGAGAAGAAAAAACACCACGAGCCAAAAAACCTGCACCTGCAGAAAAGAAAAAAAATGACTTGCTTCGAACTCAACCATAAGTCGCGCACCACTATAATAAAGTTGCCCGAAGGGGAGCAGCTCAGCGATCCTTTTTAAAGCTGTTGGAAAAAGTGAAAGCGGCAGGATAACGCCACCAAAAATTAAGGTAGCTGTATGATATAAATAGGCTATAGAACCAACATCTTCAATCCAAAATGCCAAAAGTCCAATACAAAGATCAATTAAGAAATGAAGAGTAAATCCAAAAACCATGAGTAACGCACCGGCCAAAAGTCCTTTTAAGCTCATCTGCACTGGACTTACGAGTAAGTACATTAAGCAAATACCGCCTATCAAATTAATGAGGAGGTTGGGAACGGTACGGCCCAAATAGCCGGCATAATGAAACCAGGGATAGGAGTATGGTTTGTTAATTGAGTAGGCCAAGGTTCCCGATTTTACTTCATCTTCGATCATTTTTGAGAGATCTGGCTGGGTTGACGATGATTCAAAGCAGTTAACAAACATTAAAAGCCACATAAGTTGTGGAAAACTGAGTCCATCAAATTCGGCCGTGTTGGTGACGCTGTAGGTGACTGCATAAAATTGCGATGAAACCCATAGACGAAAAAGCATGATGGGTAGTTCGCTCAGCATATCGGGAATGTAGGCAAACCTGCTGAGATAGTTGATATACGTAATTGCTATATATTTCCGAATGGCAAAAACAAATGGTGCCATATTATGTTCCTCGGTAGATAGCAGTTATAATTTCTTCAAGCGGTGGTTCAAAGATATTAATATCTATCAGTTGAAAATTCTCGAGAGCATAGTTAAGCAATCTTTCAATTGAGGTAGTTGTCGTATCGATTTCTATTTTCAGCCTATGCTTACTGCGTTCAAGAATTTTACCCCCTTCAAAATTAAATTTTTCTGTTTCACCGCGCACAATGATCTCTACTATTTTTGTTGTAATGTAATCTTTTCTCAATTTAGGCGTTGTATCATCAAATATGATCGTGCCGTAGTTAATTACGATTGCTCGTTTGGTCAGGGCTTCGATATCGCCTGCATCATGCGAAGTAAGAAAAATGGTTACCTTTTCTTCTTCATTGAGATATTTAATAACATCGCGCACTTGTTGTTTGGCTATAACATCGAGCCCGATAGTCGGTTCATCAAGAAATAAAATTTGTGGCTTATGGATCAGTGACGCAATAATCTCACAGCGCATGCGCTGACCCAGAGAAAGTTTTCTGACTGGTGTATGTAAATAATCTTGAATCTCAAATGATTCGATTAAAAAATCTAATCGCGCTTTATATTCTTTTTGGTCAAGTTCATAAATATGGGAATAAAGATTATACGTATCAATGGGTGGTAGGTGGTACCACAGCTGTGCTTTTTGTCCAAAGACTGTACCTATGTGATAGGCAAGTTTTGTTCGATCAAGTGCAGGAGTGAGTCCAAAAACTGAAACCATTCCTGATGTGGGAAATAAAATACCGGTAAGCATCTTAATGGTTGTTGACTTCCCTGCGCCATTGGGACCGATGAATGCAACAATGTCGCCTGCTTCGACAGAAAATGATAGATCGTCAACCGCTACCACTTCTTTATATTCAGTGGCAAAGAGAGAGCGAATACCGCCAAATATTCCTTCTTGTTTCTCTTTTATCTGAAAAACTTTTCTTAAATTTTTAACTTCAATGAGTGGGTTCATAGAATTATCTCTAATCGAAGTGGGATTTATAGAATTACTTTGGAAGAGGATTTTTTATTTTAACATTTTCTTGTACAAACATGCTGCTATGAAGAATGCCTTATTATAAATAGTAAGAAATTATTGCTTTGAAATACAACAATTTCTTAGCATTGTAAAAAATAGGGAGCTTTTTGTGTTTAAGAAAAATGTTATACATCTATCTTTGTTATTATGTGTAAGCAGCTCATTAAATCCTCAACAACCGCAGTATACCTTTTTTCGACCACAACAAAAAGAGAAGCCCAAGAACAATTCATATTTTTGTTTATCAAAAAAAACAGTTTTAATTTCTGGCGCAAGTTTGGTTTTTGTTCTAGTGCTTTTAAAAAAGTATCTAGACTATGCGCAGGAACAGCCGCCGACAACTGAATCTCTCGTGCTTCATGCAGAGCTTCAGGACCCGCAACCTGAATCACCTGAGTATGTAGTCCTGCGCACAGAACAGGAGAAGATTCTTTTTGTTTATGATTGGATCAAAAAGAACAAACCTGGATGGGAATGGTTGTTAAGCCATAATAAGCTTGAGTGGTTTGTTTTTTGTAACGAAGTTATTGATGCAAAAAGTTGGACTGAAAATGCGGAAGATTAAAAATGGATAGATACAAAAAAATAATTCTTTTTTATCTTTGCTTTTCTGTGGGATCTGTTCTTGCAAAACAATCTCAATCCTCACTTCATCACCTGGTTGAAAAAATAAAAAATAATAAAGAAATCGTTGCTTTTGTCTGTTCTGTAAGCATAGTTCTCAATATCCCCGTTCTTTATTATTTAATTAAAAAAAGGCCTATTGATATTGAGGATAAACGCAGCAGTCACCACACTCCCACACCTTCAGTAACTTTAGATTTGGGGTCAATTGATCATATATCAGTTAAAACCTCTGACTCAACCACATCGTTCCCCCTCGCGGAATTTAGATTGCGCTATTCATCCCTCACTCAAAAAAGTGCGCTCCAGGTCGCCAAGCTTTTACGACACATAAGCCTCCTCCCTGCAGAAAAACAAGAAGGGCTCATGAGTCGCTTTGTTGCCATGCTCGATGGGACTCCCGCTTTCGGCTACGAACGTGAGGAAATTTTTCAAAGTTAATATTTTTAAAGTGTGCTTGATTCTTGCGTAGACGATTCAAAGTATGCGCAAAGTGGCGATGGTAAATTCTTATAACTATTGTACTGAGCAGGTTCTATTTCAAATCCACAGAATGTATCCCAAAAAAGAATAGGCTCTTCTTTTTGTTTTTTGCTCTTGCTGATGAGAGCCGCAAATGCTTTTGACGTGTAGGTCCCGTCCAGCACAATGTGCTCTTTTTCTTGCATTAATTCTTTTGCCTGCATCGCCTCTTGGGTAAATATGCCGTAATCGGCACCGGCATGCTCATGCGTAATAATGATATGTTCAGAAGGATAAGCTACTAAAGGTAGGATAGCATCAGAACGTCGCAACAGCTCATTAGTTTCATAAAAAACTTTTTTTATCTCTTTTTCTAGATCACCCGTTTCGCTCTCGGGTTCTACCGCAACACACACCAACGTTGATGAAAGTCCAACTAATCTACATCCAAGCAGGAGTCCTGCTACGGTTCCGCAACTTCCACAGGCAACGTATATATAATGAGGCTCCGGCAATAATCCTTCTTTGATTTGTTCTGCCAGTTCAAATGCAGCATTAACAAAACCGAGAGCACCAAGAGAGTTGGATCCACCCGTTGGAATAATATAGGGTGGTGTTCCGTCATCTTGTGTAAGTTCGTCATAAACTTTTTTTGCGCCGCATGCTCTTAATTCATTATTTTCGTAATAATGGAGCTGGGTACCATGATACTGATGAAGCAACAAATTTTTTTGCACGTTATATGAGTTCGCTTGAGGTTTGAGCAACACAGCACATTTTAGCCCGAGGCATTGCGCATATATTGAAGTTGCCACTGCGTGATTTGATCCGGCACAACCAAAGGTCATCACGGTTTTAGCACCCTCTACAAGAGCTTGCGCCAGGAGGAATTCAAGTTTTCTCACCTTATTCCCACCGTACCGATGTCTGCCATCGGCCAATTTAGTACCAGAAAGATCATCCCGTTTTATATAGAGTTGGCAAAGATCAGTATTTAAATTTTTTAATTGCTGTACAGGTGTTGGAAAATCCCCCAGCTCAATATGAGGAATTTTTTCTTTCAGCACTGGATAGTGGGAAAAGAGTAGAGGAAGGGCATTGATAGGAATAGAAAGGAATACTAGAGAAAGCATTAATTTCATCAGCTTCATTTTCATTGTTTTCACCTTTCATAGTTATAAAGCTTGCGTGATTTCCTCCGCCATTTCTTTATCGCCATGATCATAACAAAAAAATGCTAATCCCAGAAAAAGTAGTTGTTGCTGTTGTACATTCAGATACGGCAAAAACTTTTGCACCATTTGTAGTGCTCGAGAGCTTTGCCATCGATTAATATTGAGACGCTCATCAATGGTATAGGGAGCAAGATACTGAAACGTTACCGTTGTACTTGTCGCAGAAGGGACCTGCACGAGCTCAAAGGAATGAGCAAGAGCACCAAAAATTAGAGGGAGCGCATAGGCGCGCGGCACACAGAAATCTTGTACAACTATGACTGATTCATGGGGAATAAGATGTGGCCCAAAAACTTTCAGCACATGAAGAACATCCGATGCCCGCTTTGGAGCATCGAAGTGTATAATTTCTACCGAACCATTATTCCATGATATTTCATCAATTACTTTTTTTTGTAGGATGCAGTGTGCATACACGGGATCTAGATGTTTTTGCACAAGATGAGAAGTGTCGCTGTTAACAGGAAGATATTCATAATCAAAGCCCTGTTCTCTGAGGCGAGCTTTTTCGGATGAGCTCAAAGAAAAGCGATCAAAACAAAAAAGGGAATTGTTCTTGTTAGCATCTCGCAAACCAGCTGCAAGGTATCCGGCTGAACAGCCAAACCACGTACCGATTTCTACTACAGCGCCTTTTGCTTGATAGGCATTGTTCGTTAACCAGTACAAATATTTTTGTTCATCGGTTGTAGTCAAACAAGGAACCGTAGGAAGGATAGGCAGAGAAACTTTTTGATAGTCGTGTTCGTTTGTTTTGGTTAAAAGTGCCATAATTAAAAATTACAAACCTGCATCAACACTGCCTTTGCGACGCTTAGTATAGGTATTAAGCCATACATGCACATCTTTTTCAGGAAAAAGTTCCGTGATTATTTCTTGCGGTGTTTTTCCTTCAACCTGATCTTGATAATCAAGGATGGGTTGTAAACTAATGTGCGTTAATTCTTTGAGTATAATGCGCAAAAGAGAATCATTGTTATATGCATAATACACGTAAAGGGCAAAGTTCAGAGCATTAATTTGTTTGACTGTTCTTGTTCCTTCAATAGGCATAATAAAAGTAGGATTAGCTTTAAGTTTTTCTAAAGCAAACTGCGCATTTGCAATGTCTTCTGCGCATATCGCTTCATATAGCATTCTTTGAGGGTCGCTAGACATTGCAGAAAGAGAAGGGATTAGAGAAAGTGAGAGAACTAAAAAAAACTTGTTTATCATAGCTGTTTCCTTGCTTGTATATTAAAAAGTGCTTTAAGTAGTACCACAAAGCAAAAAATCAGCAATAGGTCGCTTCAAATCTCTTTATTTATGTTAATCGAATAAGAAATGGCAATAATTTAATTCTTAATATTTGGGGTAGAATAATTTTGTAGCTAAAAATTCTTGAAACAACTCTTTTTAACAAAAAAAAAGCCCCGAGAAAAAAATCTCGGGGCTTTAAA
>JABCYS010000026.1 GCA_013290085.1 Candidatus Babelota bacterium | reverse complement strand
ACCATGCGGCATCATTTACCATTCTAAGCTCCGTCAAAGATGCTCAAGGAGTCCCGCAACCAGCGGTTGATGTGGTGGTAACCAACTTCCCAAAATCAACACCAACCAAACCTTCACTGCTCAAGCATCAAGATGTAGAAACTTTTTTCCATGAGTTTGGTCATGCCATTCATACCATTTTAGGCGGAACCGAATTAGCATCCTTTTCCGGTACGCACGTAAAAACAGATTTTGTTGAAATGCCTTCCCAAATGCTTGAAGAGTGGATGTGGGACCCGCAAATGCTCAAACAAGTAAGTGGACACTATATAACCAAGGCTTCCCTACCCGATGCCTTGATCGAAAAGAAAATTGAATTAAAAAACTTAACGAGCGGAAACTTTATTTTGCGACAAATGTTTTTTGCGCAACTCTCACTTGATTATTTTAAGCCCGGCACGAAAAAAAATACGCAAGCTATTGAACAACAATTACATGAACAGTTACGTTCTCACATTGCGTATGAACCAGAAACTTATATTCAAGCATCGTTCGGTCACTTAGATGAATATGGCGCAAAATATTACGGCTATATGTGGTCAAAAGTTTTTGCGCTTGATCTGTTTGATAAGATTAAAGAGCAGGGGCTTCTTAACCCCAGCATTGGTCAGCGGTATGTGAATGAAATTCTTGCGCAAGGCGGTAGTCAAGATCCAAATGATCTGTTGCATACCTTCTTGGGTAGGCCGCCGAATCAAGATGCCTTTTTACGGTCGGTTGGATTGGGAGAGAAAATGAATTCAGTCTCTTCTGATACGATCTCGGTGGAGGTTGTGGCGGCGGGTTGATTTTTCCTGGGTTGATAAAGTGGATGAATGATGAGACCGTCTGCATTATTTTTTTGGCAATGAAGCGGATGATTGTCTTTTCATTGCCTTCGTTAATTGTTCAATGATGTCATCATTGCCAAAACTAATAGCCCAATGTAAAGCTGTGTTGCCTTCATGATCTATTACGTGAGGGTTTGCTCCTGCCTCAAGTAATAGGCTAATAAGGTCAGTATCTTGAGATATGATGGCACGCATTAAGGCCGTTTGGCCGGCTTCGTTGGTAGCATTAATATTGGCTCCTGCTTGAAGCAAGCGAGTAACAACATCTGAATGTCCAAACATAGTAGCCCACATTAAGGCAGTAAAACCGTTACCATCTGAGGCATCAACATTAACATTTGTTTCTGCGACAAGCAGTCGATTAACTGTGTGCATATCTCCATGGATAGCAGCACTGCGCAATTGTTCTTCACGCAGTTGCTCTTCATTTTGCATGCCAAAGTTTGTACACGAAAGAGAAATGAGTATCGTAAGCACAGCTCGGTTGGCAAATTTTAAATGATGCTGCATGGATTTCCTTTTTTAAAATTAAAAAATTCCAGTTATTTTCATTTGTTTCAAAGAACTAGTTTACTTTCTTCATCTTCTTCCATGCCCATCTCAGGAGCGGCTTGATCCTCATCAGCTTTTTGTTGGATGAAAAGATTTTCTAGCGTATTAAGACGATTAGTAATTTCATCAAACTTGTGCATCATAGCCTGCTTGTCCTTAATGGTCAGAGGAGAAGCTTTTTGTTCTGGGGTAATATTTTCTGCTTCAGGCTGAGCAGGCGCTGCTACTGGGGTAACGACTGGCGCTGCTTCAGGGGTTGCAGCAGATGGTTGAGCCGGTGTTTCTGGTGTTGGTTGAGCAGGAGCTTCTGGCGTTGCTGGCGCTGCGCTAGGCTGAGCTTCTGGAGCACCTACGGTAGGAATTGCGGCAAAAGTAGGTATAGGCTTTACAGGAGCGGGCGCAGCAGCAGGTGTTGCAGGCGCAGCTGCTTGGCCAGCGGATGTAGGCGGAGCCCCGGGAGCTGCCTCAGGTGCTGAGGGTGGGGGTGTAGGAGCAGTTGGCGGGGTTGTTGAAGTTGGCCCCGTCGCTGAAAATGGCGCTGTCGATGCAGTTATCCCTGAAGGTTGCGCAGCAGATAAATCAGGTGTTATGCCTATAGGTAAGGTCGTAGCAATAGGAGTCGCAGGCGAAGTTACTAGGGCTTCTGCTGGTGTGGCAGGTGTAGTTCCGAGTGCCATTACCGGTGTTGCTGTTGTAGTAAGATCGGTTGCCAAAGGGGTTGGTGCTATTGTTGCAGGCGCATTGATAATGATTGGTTGTGTCACAGGACCTGCCCCTAACACTGATAGGGGAACTGTTGTCAGGGTCGGGGTGAGAGCTGTTGCCATAGTTGGGGTAGAAGTTGCTGCCGGGGTCGGGATAGGGGCAGTTACTGTAGTCGGAATGGGAGTTGTTACCGGAACCGGGGCAATGGTTGTTGGCGTCACAGGACTTGTTACAGGAGCGGCGGGAGTTGTTACGGTAGACTTAGGGAGAATTGTTGGAACAATGGTCGAGGTTGCGACGGGAATTGTAGCCGTAGTCTTAGGGGGAATTGTTGCAAGAACTGGAGCAATGATTGGTGTCTCAAGAGCCGGAACCCGAGTTGGAGTTGAAATTGTTGCCAGGGGTGCAGGAGAAATTTTTGTAGGAGTCGGGACGGGAGTTATTTGAATAATGGGCTTTGACGTTAATTGCACCGATGCCGACATAACAGAGGCTGCTGTCGAAGCTGATGTAACAGCGGGTACCGATGTTTTTATAGAGGGAGCGGAAGCTGTCGGAACTTTTGTTTGTGCCACAGCTAATTCAAATGAGAAAAAAATTAATCCGCTTACAAATACCCTCTTCACACGATCTCCTTATTTCTTTTGGAAGAACACTCAACACGATGCCTTAAAACTAGTTGGCTTACGCTAGAGCGTGTCTTGATCTCCTTCTTCCATGCCCATCTCAGCCTCAGCTTGAACTTCTTCAGCTTTTTGTTGAATGACAAGATTTTCTAAGGCCATAAGACGATTAATAATTTCATCAAACTTGTGCATCATCGCTTCCTTGTCCGCCATAGTCATAGGAGGAGCTGCTTGTTCTGGGATAATTTTTTCTGCTTCAGGCTGAGCAGGCGCTGCTGCTGGGGGAACAGGAGGGGTTGCTACGGCAGAGGGCGTAGTAACAGGTTGAGCAGCCGTCAGCGTAGGTGCTGGCGTTGGTTGAGCAGGTAGTGCTGCTGGGGTAACGGCAGGTGCTATTTCTGCGGGGGTTGCCGTAACAGGTTCAGTGGGCGTTGGTGTAGGTGCTGCTGGTGCTGCAGGCGCTGCTGCTGGGGTAACGACTGGTGCTGCTTCGGTTGGCGTCGCGGCGGGTGCAGCTGCATCAGGAAGAACAGCAGGTTCAAGAGCGCCAGTTTCAGTTGGTACTGGAATGGCGGCTGGTGCCGGTGTCTCTACGGCGGCAGGAGCTTCCGGAGCACCTGTGGTAGGAATTGCGGCAAAAGTAGGTATAGGTTTTGCAGGAGTGGGCGCAGCAACAGGTGTTGCAGGTGCAGTTGCCTGATCGGTTGGTGCTGCAATTTGTGCTACAACTAACCCGCAGGGGAAAATGAGCAATCCGCTTATAAAAATCTTCTTCATTTTATTCCCTTATAAGAAACTTATTTTTTTGGCATTGTGCGCCATGCATCATCATTTTCAAATTTCTCTTTGGCGGCATTTAGCTTGGTTGAAACTAAGTCTGCCAATTCTTTATTCTCCTGTTTGTCTGGGTGCCAAAGCAGTGTTAGTCTTCTATAATTTCTTCCTAATGAGTCATCCTCATTAAAGGACCTTAAAAGCTTATATTCCGCTATGTCTCTCAAAAATGTTTTAAATTTATTAATGGCAGCAGTGCTTTGTGGCGCCTTTCCTGTCCTTATAGATTGAAGGAAATCATCTAGGGTATTTATATCAAGAAAATTCGGCGTAGTTGGTTGAGGCATTGCTGGACCGGCGGAGGACATTGATGGGCCAATGAACTCGGGATTCTGTCTTATATCTGGTGCTTTTTGTAATCGCTCAACGAGGGTTGTATATCCCTGCCTATTAGCAATATCTAAGGCGGTTCTACCCCCCTTGTCTCTAATTTGAACATTGGCTCCCGCAGCAATTAATAGATCAACTATTTGAGCAGCGATTAATTTATTATGATTTGATAATTCTATAATTTTTTCCAGGGTCGTCAGCATGCCGCCGGTCGTGAATCCTGGAAGAGAAACAGCCGCATGTAAAGCGGTCATTCCAGACACATTAGTGGCGTTAACGTCTGCTCCAGCGGCAATAAATCGATTAATTAATTGATTTATTCTTTGATCATATGCGGGATTTAGGCTCATATTTTGGTAGGCAAGGTCAATAAGCGCACTTAAAGGAGGCAACCCTCCTGAAAGAGGGGCATTAACATTTGCCCCTGCATCGAGTAATCCGTTGATTTCATTAAACCTTTTCTCCCCAAAAGTAGATCCTGAAAGAAGGTCCGAAAGAACTTCCGAAAGAGGGCTCTGCTGTCTCATGCCTAAGCTAGAACAAGAAATAGAAATAAGCAGAGTGATCAATATTTGTTTGGTAAATTTAAAATTGTTGCTCATTTTATTTCCTTACTCACTTTTTAATGATTGTTGTATCCATAGATCTCGACGGCCTACTTTTTTACTGATGGTAGTTGGTTTTTTAGTTGTTTCTTCTTGGCCCATGCTAGAAGAGCTAGGGCCAGATGTCATAACTTCTTCTTCTTCTGTTGTTACTACTTCAGTAGGCATTTTTTTAGTGACTGGTCCTTCTTCTGCCATTTCTTGAGCAGACACGAGGGCTTTCTCTTGTGGCGTTGGTTTGCGCCGTTTGGTCAATTCTTTAGTCCAGCCTGTTTTTCTTGCCTCGTTGGCAGTAGGCATTTTTTTAGCGACTGCTTTTTCTTTCGCCATTACTTCTTGAGATGGCATGGATGCTTTCTCTTGTGGAGCTTGTGAAGGAGGAACAAGGATTTCTTCCTCTTCCTCACTAAAGAATCCTTCTGGATTCAGATAGGGATTATATCCTTCATCCCCAGGCTTTAAAGTTTTACCGAAGGCATTGCTAAAAAGACCGAGTGCCGTTATAAGCACAATAAATTTCTTGTTGTTCATGGCTCTTCCTTTTTTAATTAAAAGCTTCATTAATACAGATTATACAAATTTGATAGGGCAAAAATCAACAATAATTCAAATAGAATCGGAAATTATTGCAAAGGTGAAAGGCGGGGCGGTACACTAAAAACAAGATGAGGGGTGTATCTAAAAATGTTTATTAGGATCGATGGGGAATTATTATGAAAAATATTATGAAAAAAATAGTAATGATCGCGCTCTGTGTTGGAACTTCATATACCTGGGTTGCTGCGCAGGAGGAAGAATCAGAAGCCGCAATGTCAGAAGCCACACGATACAAAAACTATCTCAACGACCGGGGCATCAAAAAACCAGTTATCACCGACAACTTAAATGATTTTGTTGCCGAGGTAGTGAAACTAACGAATGGAAAAGCATTTGCTGCCTATGAATATTTGGGGTTCTCAGGAGCTGGTTATGAAAACCTAGACCAGTATAAAAAAGATTTTGAACGAGCTGTTTTGCAGGCGAGTAAAGATACACGAAAACGCTACGGTTCTTCTGCAAAAACTATTTTCCTTCTAGGCGGAACGACCGATGGATTTGGGGTGGGATATCAAGTTATTGATAGTCTGATAGCTCAAAAAAAATTGCTTCGCCAAGATGTTATTGTCGGGGGCCTTGTTTCAGACGCTGCCGTTAAATATCAATTTGAGGGCATGGAAAAAGGTTGGAGTGATGTTATATCGCCCTACCAAGACGTACTTTTACTTATGAATGTGGACAAAGAGCCAGGAAAAACAGAAGGATGGGAATTACGTAAAAATAAGTCCGGCTCTGCAACCGTAGATGTCCTTACAAAATTATTTGCTCAACCCAATGCACGATACATCTCACTAGAACTTTTTGAGGGAGGTGAGATTGCAAGCAAAGAAGCAAGAGAATTCCTGCGCCAATGGGAAGGAAAAATGTTTATCGCAACCAAAGGTATACGCATGGTGTTACGTCCCGGCTACCATCCCAAAAAACCTGAGAAACTTAAAGGTGTGCCAGCAGCGACCGATCTTGCTACCGATCCTGATGTTATTTCACAAGGGTTTGTGTTCTTGCAACCTATTGGTTCGTCAGATATGACGCCATTGTTTAAAAAGCAACCAAAAGAAGAGCCTACCTTTAAAGCCATGGCCGAGTGACTCATTTTCTCAGCAAAAAATCCTCCAACCTTCAATTAGCCAACCTCCACCAAACTCTCGAACAGGGAGGCAGATGGCTTTGGAACGTCAAGAAGTTGCGCTAAGGTAACGGGCAACTGCTGTGCCCAAACATGATTCATAATTTTGGCATGTTTGAATCGACTCTTTTGATAGAAGATGAGCGGTATATGTGTATCATAATTATAAGGTGATGTATGGCTCGTGCCATAATCATAGTCAGTTATTAAAACATACGGATACGGCTGGCAAATCAAATGACCACTACGTCCTTTGAACAATTGATTTTTATAGGTTGCCTCAAGCTCTTTAAGTTCCAGGTGGTACGAAGAATCAGCCAACTCCTGGTATGTCCAAACATTTTTTATGCCGTCTTGTGATTTGAGGTATGTTTTAAGGGCGTTAACAATGGCTTTTCTTTGGTTTTGCTTTAGCTCATTCAGCAGAGGTGCATTGAGATACATATTAATATCCTTGGCGCCAAGAACAGCATTTTTAATACCATATTTTTCTTCTACAAATTCATTCATCCCTCGTACTAAATCAGACGTATAAATACGACGTGCGGACGTATACCCCTTTTGCTTCATAATCTCAGGCAGGGGACCTATGCCGTGATCAGAGGTTAAAACAAAAAGTGCATTACCATCACCGACTTTTCGTTGCGCATAATCAATGAGCTCTTCAAGTTGATGATCAATGTGATAGAGAATATCAATTTTTTCTAAACTGTAGGGACCATACGGGTGACCAATTTTGTCGGGAGTACTGCAAGAAACCCAGAGCACCAAATGATTAATTTTTTGGCGATCAATGTATTCCTCGATGCATGCTTTGGCAAAATCAAAAAGGAGCGCGCTACCTAATGGTGCTTTTGCCAACAACTCATAGGGTCCTTTATCGCCATGGTTAGATTTTATGTCCTTTTCAAGTACGAGCTCGGTACCAGCGATAGAGGGCGCATGTGCAGACAATCCCCAGTCACCACAAAAATCGCAGTGGTTGTTCTTCATGGCATAATAATGAGAATCTTCTTTATGAAACAGCGGCCAGTTGAACCTGGTTAAGGTATCCATTTTTTTATGAGTATTAAATGCTACTACCCAATCAGGTAACTTCTTGCAAACAGCCATACTCGAAGTGAAGAACCCGGTAGAAAGATCAAGCCAGAAAGCCGCACCAAGCTTGCCTGCCGTTCCTAATGCAGCACGACTTTTGTGCGAGATGGAAACAGACGCATATTTTTTTTTGCTTACCGGTTTGAGCATTACTTGGTCTGATAACCCATCGACCATAATGTTGCGTGCCGATTTGCCATACTTATAAAAACCATGAGGAGCAAAAACTGCAGCGCGGTCGGGACTGTCATCATCTGAAGCTATTTCTTTTCCCTGTTCATTGTACCAACGATTGGCGATGATCCCGTGATCTTTTGGCAAGGCACCGGTACCGAACGAAGTATGCCCTACGGCAGTCTCGGGCAGAGCATGCGGCATGTAGACATTTTCATACGAGATACCGTTTTCATATAAATGCTTAATGCCGCCTTTAAAATTATGTTTCAATGTTTGGAGCTCATGATGCGCAAACTGATCCAAAATGATAATCATGGTCAGCCGCGGTGGCTTGGCAACAACTACCTGAATGCTAACAATCGAGAGCACGAACAATACAAAAGACTTTTTTTGATATGACATAATAGATCCCCTTCCTGTAACTTTTTCTACTGTAGCAAGGAAAGGGATCTATCTTAAAGAGTTGAGTAGTCTGGGGGTCAAAAGAGAGGCTTTTTAAGCCTTTAAATATTTTTTTTAAAATTTCAATTCTTGTTCTCAACAGGCTCTTTTTTAATTTCTATATTGATAGATGTTCTTTGTTCATTGCTGGTTTTGGTGATGCTAACTTTTTTCCAGCTATGATAGGCGATAATTAAGAAAATTACTGCTAAGATAAAAATGAAGAGAGTTCTTTGATTCATTTCTTTTTTCCTCTTTTTAATGAAGTTTGTCTCTCCGAGAGTAGGAATTGTCGATGGAGTTTGTCAACGCTCAAGAGAGTGAAATGATATTTTCTCATTTTTAGGATAGTGATGGAGTTTGGTCAAAGCGCGGGGATCGTTCTCAAAATTTTTCCGCAACACCATAAAATTACCCTCCTTGATCAAGACCTTGGGGTAATTGAGGTGGTTTCAGATCTGTCTTTGAAGGTCAAAAGACTTTGTAATGGTGCCCACATCGTATACGTACTCCAACGACAAAAAAATAGATATTTCTTAAGCGCAGTAGACTTTATCCAAGTACCCTTTGACTGGGCGCGGCACGATATTCTCTTTTTGCACCACGTGCTTGAGTTGACCCATTATTTTTTACCACCAAAAAGCCCCCAGGCCGACATTTTTCATCTTATTCGTATACTCTATGCTTCCAAAGCTCGCAGCACCTCTCTTTTTAAAAGACTCTTTTTGATTCGCTTTTTCATTTTTCTTGGTATGTACCCTGAAGATGAAGAATTATTGGAAAGAATGATGAAAATTATTGAGGAACCAGTTGACGGAATAGGCCAAGAGATCGTACATTTAGACGTTAAACACATTGATGCATGGTTGCTTTCATGTATTCGCCTGCATCCCTATAACGAGCTTTTTAAAACGAGCCATTTCCTAACACACCAGGGACCCTATGAAAAAATTTAATCTCTACGCACTTTTCGCTCTTGCGTTATGTAATGTAACGGCATATGCCGGGTTATTTGATCCGCTCAGTTGGGTAAAGTCTCAAGTGGAGCCTGCTGCCGGAAGCAAGGGAATGTATGTAACCTTTGGAGAAGACAAACAACAACATCTTGCACGGTTAAAGGAAGAGAAAGCTGAGCTTGAGCGTACTGAAAAGCCATCGGATGAAGCAATCACGCTTGAACTTGAACGCATAAGCATTCAAATAGGGGTATTAAAAGAAAAAAATAAAGAAGGTCGTGGGAGTGAATTTCTTCAAAAGAAGCTCTCACTCTTAAATGAACAGCACCAGGCGTTGATAGATCGCCAACTTTCCCACAAACAAGAAATTTCTTCTCTGGATCAGCAAATAAAAATGCTTGAAGAGTATCTGCGTGACCCCGAGTATAAAGGCATGACTCTCGATGCTAAATCATTTTACTCCTTTGAAAACCTCCAGGACATTGCGCAACGGATTGCTGACCAAGACGACGTTATTAGCCACTTAGATGAACAAAAAAACAGTCTGACGGTAGAGCTGGAAAATCGCAAAAAGCAGCTTGAGCAAGTGGCGAAGGATTTAAAAAATAAAGAGCGTGAACAAAAAGAAGGTACCAAGTCTGATGGTATGATTGATGATCACGGATTTGATATCAAACAACGGGCAGAACTTCTGGACCTTAACATTCGCTTGCTTAACAGTAAAAAATTATTGCTTGAGCAAAAAATCCAAGAAATGAAACGAAAACAAGGACTTTTAGACACAAAACTTTTTGTGGAACGAACAAAACGAAAGTACTCAATGACCAACGAGCAAATGTGAAAGAAGGGTTGCGGGTTGAAGAAACAGATGTGCAAGGCGCCCAGGCAGAACGTGAACGAAAAAGACAAATTTATTTAGAAAAAAAAGATTCTCTGTATCAGCAGCGAGAAAACTTTGCGGTTGAGCGGGAACGATACAAGGTGGCATTGGATAAACAGGCGAAACTACTTGGCATTACGATTGGCGATTTGCGTGACCTTGATGACCTTACGATTGATCCTTCCGATGCAGAAGGATTTAAAGAAGTAAGTGTATTGCTTAACCTTAAAGAAGGGGTAATTCTTTGGGATAAACGGATTGATCATTTAGATGCGCAAATCAATCTTGAAGAGGCTCGCTTTGAACGTGAAGAAATAGCGGTGGAATTTATTGAGTCATGGCGCAAGCTGACCATGCATAAATTCAGATCAGAAAATGAGGTTGAAGCAGAGATTAATAAATATTATGAACCAAGAAAGCATGCAGAACAAGAAGTTGCTGCTTTTACAGAAAAACGAAGCATCGCAACCAACTTTCTGACCATTCAAAATAAAGTATACGATAGCTTAAAGCAGCGGATTCGTAAGCTTGAAGAGCATTGGTATCTTTTTAAAGAAAAGCCAAGGCTGTACAAAGATGTGC
>JABCYS010000025.1 GCA_013290085.1 Candidatus Babelota bacterium | reverse complement strand
AGAAAAGCCAAGGCTGTACAAAGATGTGCTACAAATATTGAACGGTGCTATTGCTACGGCCAACTCTCAAGTTGAAACCAATGGTCAGATTATTGAGGTCTATTCCAATATCATTCAACTACGCAATTCTATTCAGCATCAAATTAGCGGCATCATCAGTGAGTTGCAGTCGATAGGACTTCGTCCACCCAATGCTATCACCTGGGAAGGGATAAAAAGTATTCCCACTGATTTTGGCATGCTTTGGAGTGAGGTAGGCAATTTAGGGCATGCCTATTTTAAAGGGTTTAAGAGTGCTCTGTTTGCTAAGCAAATAAAAGCTCTCGGCCTGACGGGTATTTTTAGAATACTTATGAGTCTTCTCGTGCTGCTCATGTTGTTTCTGGCACTTAAAACAACATTGCCGGTACTGAGTTCCAAATTGTTAACGGTAACACCTGATGCGGGGAACTTATATTTTATTGGTAGATTTGCGGCGGGGATTATTGATTTTGTAGCGCAACATTTTACGAGTTTATTTATATGGGCCGCTATTTATAGTGCACTAAGCCTCGATCTTGTCACCGATATTTTTCCTCACATTATTTTTTATTTCCTGTCCATTCCATTTTTCCTCTTCATGAGCAACAAGTTTTTACACCACGTACGATCATTTAACGCATCGCAAGATTATCTCTTTTTGAGTAAGGCGGCGGTTGAACGGTTATATACCATGGTAGCGGTATTGTTGTATGCAACCGTGACGATCTTCTTCTTCAGACAAGCGTTCATGTTGGCTAGTTATACCAAGTCAGAGTTGCCGACCATTCTCTTAACCATGTATTCATTAACCGTGCGCATCATGCTGATCTCATTGATTAGTAAGGATGATCTGCTTGATATTCTTCCTACGCAAGGAGAAGTGTGGGTATGGATCAGGGCTCAAGTTGAGCGCCACTTTTATCCGATATTTGTGTTCTTAGTTGCACTTATTGTGATGAGCGAACCGCATGTAGGGTATGGTAAGTATGTTTCCTACCTGCTCTGGGGTGTTGTTGGTACCATCATTCTGGTGCGTGCCGTTATGGTGATTCATCTCTTTGTAAAACGATACTCGACGATACTGTTTTTTAGTACTGAAGGTGACATACAACGTGAACGGTTCCTGTATGCAAAATCGGCCTATGGATTATTTGTCATTAGTGCGTTTACCCTTTTTGCTTTTTTTGCTCTCATCATCGGTGCGCGAATTTGGGGTTATACCATAACCTTCAATAATATTTATGACCTTCTTCACACAGAGCTTTTCTCATTGCATGAAGGTACTACTGAAAGAAGGGAAGTAACTATTATCTCCCTCTTTCAAATGCTTGCCTTTGTTTTGGGGAGCTTTGTGGCTGCATCAGCTATTAATCATTTTGTTATTCGTCGTATTTTTGATTTATTGCTGGTGGATCAGGGAGTGCAGTATACGATCTCAACGATCATGCACTATCTGATTGTTGTCATCGTCATTTTGATTGGGCTTCAAAGATTGGGGTTAGGATTTGCGATTCTTGTGGTGCTTGCCCCAGCATTCTTCGGTATCGTGTGGTCATTGCGAGATTATGCGAACGATTTTGTTTCGTACTTTATTATTTTGGTACAGCGGCCGTTTAAAATTGGTGACTACGTAAAGCTTGATGGTCACGTTACCGGAATCGTGAGAAAAATTACGCCGCGTTCAATTATTATTCGGGAAAAAAATAGCGTAAATATCCTTATTCCTAATTCCAAAGTGATCAATGGTCACATTATGAACTGGAACTACACCAGGAGCTTTACATCCTTTCCTGATATTCATTTGTCCGTTCCATTCTCTCAAGATCCTGCGGAAGTACGGACAGTTCTGATGCGGGTATTGGATGCCAATATGAATGTGCTCAAAAATCCAAAGCCGATTATACGACTTGATGATTTTACTGAGACATGTTTTTTTTTTATGGTGAGAGGCTTTTTAAGTTCTGACAATGTGTTGAACATGTACGAGATTTCAAGTGATGTTCGTTTTTCAATCACCAAAGCTTTTCGCGATAATGACATACCGCTGATAGGGTGGGTGTCTATGTACAAAGAATTGGGTCAGAATTAAGAAAGAAAAAAGGAGAGTTTTTTGAGACTCTCCTTTTTTTATTGTGACTTATTTTTTGCCAAAAAGACTTTTAATTTTTTTATCGTACCCGGCTTGGGTAAATCCATACCAGATTAAGCCAAGTGATATGATGGTGATGATCAGGTTAAGTCCTCTGACCAGGTCAAGAGAGTTAAGTAAAAGAATAACACCAATGGCTAAGATAAGATTTGCCTGATTGGTGGGGCTTAGTTTGTGGAAAAATGTATCAATCATTACTGCTCCTTAAAAAGAAAAAATAAGTAATGAAAAATACCATACATCAAAATGGGATTATTTTACAAGAAGGCCTGTTTTTTTGGACGGTGAAAAAAGCCAATTGCATTAATGGTTCCCGAAAATCCGGAATCCGATTCCGGATTTTCGGGAATGGGGCAAAAACGTTGATTTAACAGCTATTTTTAGCCCGACAAATCTACAAAATGTTCTAAAGCACTACAGGGTGAAAGATATTCAGAGCTTCCCCGAAGTCATTGTTACAATGTGAAACAGCCCCTGAAAGCTTCCATTTTTTATTAGTACACCATTTGAAATTATTCCTTCCTAAACCATACTGCTAAACATAATCTTAATAAGAGGCCAAACCTGGGACAATAAACACAAAATAAAGGTTTTTATGAAACAATTACGCATGCAACTAATGAGATGGGAATTTATGATGTCTAAGAAAAAAGTTATTTATTTCGTGCTCGCTAGTTTATTATTGACTAATCAAGTTATTTTGCCCATGCAAAAGGATTTGTCGGCTGAGCCTAGCCCAAAAAACTTAACGAATATAACCTACGAGCAAAAGCAAATTTTGTTAGAAAAATTAAAAAAACGCGTGCTTCTCTATAAAATAGGTGCAGTTACAACCGGGACCTTATCGGGATTAGGCGTAGGATTTGGAGCCTATAAAGCTGGTGAGACAGTTGTTACACTTGCGGCTTTGATAACATTTATGCCGATTATTATAGTACTTACTTTGCCCCTGACGGTCTTTATGAACCAGCAACAGAGAGATGACTTTTATAACGATTTATTTAATTTTGGGCCATACCTAGACCAAAATATGAACAAAGCACTTTATAGCGGCATTTTTGGTACCATTAATGCGTATCTATGTTGGAAGTGTGTTAAAAAAGTTAAAGAAGCAAAAAACAAAATAAAAGAAATTGAAGAAACTAAGATCCCTTCGAATAATTAGGTAAGAAACCGATACTTGGCCACGGATTTGAAAAATCCAAATGAGTGTCATACATATCTTGATGGTGCACTAAAAACCGAATGCTCTGAACCTTAAGATCATTGTCGCGTATTGTTTTTAAAAGACCCTCAAGCCACATCCACTTCTCAAAAATAGTACCTTCACGAGAGAGCGGGTTACGGTCAAAAGAAAGAAAAATATCATTCTCGCTGGAGCCAAGAACAACCGCTTGCAACGATGTCTTTTTCTCCATCAAATGTTCTTCATCCATTAGCGTCAGCCAACTATCAATAAGATATTTCAAGGTCTGTGCCTTATTGGCAGCCCAAATAATATCTACCTCCTCATTGTTCCACTTATCATGGTGCCAGTAGAACAGCTTCACCTTTTTCTTTTCTACACCAGGCTGTTCCTGCAAAAGATGACGCGCAAAAGGATTGCGAATAATAATGATGTTATTTTGAAATGCCAAGAAAAGAAGGCCGATGCAAAATCCAAGCAGTGAGAAAAATATAATTTTATTGCGCGGTGTCATGCTGCCTCGCGAATAAGATGAATGAGGCTTTGGGCAATCGGCTCAACATATGTTCTCCAATACCCCTTATTTTTTATACCTGCTTCAATGGCAAGAGCGGGCGCCTTAATGCCGATGAGCGGACGAAGGGGCACTCCGTACAAACCTTTTACTTCAAAAAGATTTCTGAACGCATCAGCTTTTAAGAACGTTTTAATTTGCTCACCCCATAAAACCGTTTTATTCAACGAATACAAATGTGCCTGGTCATACGGGTAAAAAGATAAAGCTCGTGGCTTGGACCAAAAATCAGTGATGGGATTATATAAAAAATGATACAGATACAGATTGGGTTTGGAACTTTTTTCATGATAAAAATGAATGCTGACATACAAATCAACGTCTAAGCGGTTGGCAAAATTAGCATTTTGTAAGCGCTCGATGGTCTCTCCCGGAAACCGTGTTAGGACAATGCGAATACCAGGATACAACTCTTCTAACACCTTTTTTAACTGCTCGGCAAATTGTAGAGTGATCCCCCGCTCAAAACTATCCTCAATAACTCTTCCCGTGTTTTTTGCATCCCCCGCCGGATCAAGCATGATGGAAAACGGTCGCTGCGCGCGAGTAAACGGCCAGATGGCATGCAGAGGCAAGGTAAAGGAAAAGAGGAGAAGAAAAAGAGGAAAATGAATCAGCGACATTGTAGATCAGTGGTTAAGAATTCTTTTAAGAATGTTTTTCGCTCACTGCCCTTAGTATTTCTAAGAGCCATGGCAAGGGCCTTTGTTTGACCCAAAAGTATACAGAGTTTTTTTGCTCTTGTCAGAGCCGTGTAGATGAGGTTGCGCTGTAACAACGTAAAATGCTGGGTAAAGATAGGAATAATGGCAGCCTGGTACTCAGACCCTTGGCTCTTATGAATAGAAATGGCATAGGACAACGTGATTTCATCAAGCTCATCTGACTCATACGGAACCAGGCGATCATCAAATGAAATAACAAGACTGCGGTCCTCCGCGTTAATTTCTGCAATGGTCCCAATGTCACCATTAAAAATGGCCTTATCATAATTATTCTTAAGCTGCATAACCCGGTCCCCAATTTTATACACCGTTCCCGTGTGTGAAAGAGAAGGACCACCATTTGTATTAATGAGCGCTTGCAGATCCTGATTAATCTTTTGTGTACCAACAATGCCCCGATGCATGGGAACCAACACCATCGCCTCATGCACCGGTATCCCGAACCGTTTGAGCGTCGTGGTGAAAATGTTCGCCAGATGGTCCTGTACCTTGAGCGGATCATTCTCCTTAATAAAAAAGAAATCACGCTTGCCTGATTCGGACTGCGTGGTGGGAAACTCTCCCGCATTAACACGGTGCGCATTAATAATAATAAGACTGTCCTGAGCCTGACGGAAAATATGCGCTAACCGAACGGTTGCAACTTGTTGGCTGGCAATAAGATCATGTAAAAAATTACCAGCGCCGACCGAAGGTAATTGATCAACGTCCCCAATCAATACCAGATGCGCGTTAAAAGGAACCGCCTTGAGCAACGCATTGGCAAGAAAAATATCAATCATCGAAGCTTCATCAACAATCAAGAAATCTAGGGCAAGGGCATTGGTCTCATTATGCGTAAAACTCATCGTGCTCACATCAAACTCTAACAAACGATGCAACGTTAAAGCATGACGCCCGGTGCCCTCAATAATCCGCTTTGCTGCTCTTCCTGTTGGAGCTGCAAGCTTGTACCGAATATGATTGTCTTCCAAAATACCTAACAACTTTTTAATGAGCGTTGTCTTACCCGTCCCCGGACCACCAGTGATAACCGTAACCTTGTTGGTCAAACAGGCCATGATGCCACGCTGTTGATCTTCATTGAGGTGAAGTTCATGTGGCAAGGTCGCGCGAAGCTGCGTGTAAATCTGATCGATGTCTAAACCATCCTTTTTTGGTTGGGCATTCAGATTTTTAAGTCGTGCAGCAACTCCTTTTTCCGAAAAGTAATATGAGCTGAGCGTTACAAAATGTTGATTGTTGTCAGAGATAAGTTTTATTTTTCCCGCATCATGCAACTCGTGGAAGGCAATTTTTAATGCCCGTTCATGTTCAGTTTGATCAAGCTCCAAAAGCTCCATAGTTTTCTTTTTAAGTTCATCAAGCTCGGCATAAATACTTCCCATGCTGGTGACCGAACTGATGGCAAAAAGAACACCCGCCTTAATGCGTTTGACTGATGACGGCTCAAAACCCATGTTCTGGGCAACTTTATCAGCCATCTTAAAACCAATACCCCACACATCCTCTGCCAGGCGGTAAGGGTTTTCATTAATGACCGCAATTGCCTGTTTGCCGTACTGCTTAAAAATTTTTGCTGCATAGGCAGGAGAAACTCCCTTATCCTGTAAAAAAACCATGATGCTGGAAATCTCTTTTTGTGATGCCCAGGCCTCTGTTATTTTTTCAACGCGAGAGGCTCCCAAGCCATTAATTTCTTTTAATCGCTCCGGGTGCTTGTCGATAATGTCCAGGATTTGTTCGCCAAAATGGGCAACCATTTTTTCGGCATACACTTTGCCAATGCCCTTGATCAACCCGGAGCCAAGATATTTTTTAAGACCGACGAGCGTAGTTGGTACCTGGAGGGTGCATGAAACAGCTTCAAATTGTTTGCCAAACTTAGGATGGAAGCTCCACTTCCCTTGCACTAAAACTTGGGCGCCAGAATGAACCATGGGGAGGTAACCAGTTACCGTGATAGGTTCTCGGTAATGGTTGAGAACGAAAACGGTATAACCATTTTCGCTGTTTTGAAACAGGATACGATCAACTACTCCGGTTACTTTTTCCTGCTGAGTCTCATTAAGCGTCATATTTTTTCAACTGTGTCTGTGCAGCATACTCATCTTGATGTTCCAAAAACTCGTTCCATGCACGAGGACAACTGTTGATAACATCCGTTAAAAACTCTTTAAGGTCGGTTAAAAACGTATGGAGATCTGCTGCGGTGGTGATGTGGTGATAAATCGATTCAAATTCTTCTTTATTTGTTTTTGCCCATCTTTTGAGAACACTTTCAGGGCGGTCTGATTTATCACACCATTCTTCAATGGCATTGCAGATAACCGTTTTTACAATCAGTTGTTGCATAAAATGAGTTACCGTATTGTGAAAATCAGTTTTTATATGTTCTACGACCGCAGAAAAATCCTTCTTCTCTTCTTCTGCTTCTTTTCTTCTCAGCTGGTCGAGGGAATACGATGTGCCTTCAAAGGTATAAAGTTTGAGTGAATGCTCGGTGTTGTGTTGTCGGCTGCCATGCTGGATACTGTTGATAACATCGATGACCCAGAGCATGTCATGAATAAGTGCGCCATCAATGCCAACGTGTATCTGGCCTATTTTTTTATCATCAAATTTTTTGATGCGCTTGTTATCAAGATGGGTTATTGATTGTACGGTATAAATCACGGTAGCCATAATTAAAAAACTAACATAGATAAACAGCTTCATTACCTACCTCGTGAATTTAGGAGAAGTTAATCACCACGTCCTTTTTATCGAAAGAGCAAGGGTATAATCTTTCCCAATACCAGTACTGAAAATAGTAATATCACCGTTCAGTGATAAAATCCAACCATTATCTGGTGTACCACGGTTATATGACGCACCGCCCAGGATTTTCAGTTGCTGCGCCCAAGGGTTGCGCGCCTTTTCTACATTATAACCATCAAATGCTGTTGAGTGAGAAGAAATTGAAAACCGTTCCTGCCCTTGGTACCAGTAATCTAAACCGATCATAGCACTAAAGCTTGGTACAGGAGTGTAAGTAAGATAATTAGAACAAAACACAATGATCCCCGGTAAAACATTAATGCACAGTGGGGTAGGGAAGAACATGTCAAGAATGCGCTGATTAATAAACCGTAAGTTTTCTTCGGCAATTACCTCATCAGAACTTGCAAAGTTATGAGCATCAAACGCTGCCTCGTCAAACTTTTTTGTAAAAAAGCGGAGCTCGCCAGCAGGAAGAAGTTGCTCAACCGATAGATGCGTGCGCCAGGCAAGAGAGTTGTTGAAATTAAAAGCTGGTTCTAGGAAAAGTCCCAAGCCCCAATGCCCTTTGTTGCCAAGACTGCAATCGCTGAGCATTGCTGAAAGACGATCAAGAAAATCGATGCCAAAGATACCAAGTTCTTGAAAGACGCGCCGTTTAAGAGAAGCTGGGTCAAGTCCTAAGTTAAGGATGTCACATAAATCAAGTGATGGGTCTTTTAAACATTCCCTAAACTCTGAACCAACAACACCTTTTTGTACGGCAAGTGCTGATGGTATGGTTACCTGAGCACCAAGGCTGATGGTAGCATCGTTTTTGTCGAGGAATTGATACGCAGCAAAAATTCGTGCGTCACCAAACCCAACTTTGTCACTGATAATGTGATTTGATTGGAAATCCTCCGCATCATTTGGTGAAGATTCAAAGACAAGACCAGCTTTTTGAATGGCATCAATTTCACCTTGGGATAAGAATAAATTGCGTTCACGCCAATAGATAGGAACTTTTAAACCAACTGTCCATGATCCCACACTTTTATAGATGTCTGCCATGAACCCGGCTCTTCGCTCCTCAACAGTTCCATTACTAAAAAGACCAAAAAGGGCATTGACGTTTGTTTTAAAAACGGAACTCGGTATGCCGAGCGTATTAATGATAAAATCCCCGCACTCACTATTAAGGATAGTGGTAAAAGAAGTCACAATACTTTTCTCCAAAGGTGAGTTGACGAGTGCTAAATACGAACAGATCTTGTTGCTATGTTCTGTAAAATAACTGCGGTCAGTTTTATTAAAAAAGAAGTTAAGGTTGATGGTTAAAGCATCATCTTTAGGAAAAGAGGTTTGGAACAAGGGCATATCAAGCAAACTGCGACCATTGAGATCATTTGTCTTAAAAAAGATATCGTTTTTAAGAATATCAAGAATCTTACATTCAAAGAGCGATGGAATAATAATGTTAGCACCGGAGCACGCTTGCCGTACCGGACCGCGGCCAAGATCAAACAGAAAGTCGTCATCATCAAAATTGAGATTAACCTCATTGCGATTAATTTCAGACTTAGATTGCTGGGCAGAAATTGCCACGCTTGAAAAAATAAGAATGTTGACTAGGAGAAAATTTTTTAACGACATACAAAAATCCCTGATCGAAGGTAAAGATCCCCCCAACTTACCAAAATTCTCTTTTTTGACAAAAGCAAACCCAAGAAAGAAGCTAGGGAGAAAGAAAAATTCGATTTTTAAGAATGATCTGGTTAAGCTAACCTCAATTATGGAATAGAAGAAGGCGGTAGATAGAGTATCGGAAATTCAGAGAGAATTAAGAGTAAAAAACTTAAGGACTGGTATGAGTTCAAATAAGCCAAAAGTTTTGATTGTAGAGGGGAATATAGGGGCCGGGAAGTCAACTTTTTTAAACATGATAAGCAAACACCTGGATGTTCAACCGGTGTATGAGCCTGACCAGAAATGGCAAAATGTGGGCGACGGCGAAAACTTGCTTGATAAATTTTACCAAGACCCCAAGCGCTGGGCCTACACATTTCAAACCTACGCCTTTGTAACTCGTGTGTTGGAACAAGAGTTGAGTACGAAAAAAAATCCTGGCGTTGTTCAAATTATAGAGCGATCGGTATATGCCGATCGCTATTGTTTTGCCCGTAACTGTTATGAAATGGGTGTCCTGTCTGCGCTTGAGTGGAAATTATATCTCGAGTGGTTTACCTGGTTAGTTGATAGTTACACGGTAAAGCCGGCCGGCTTTATTTATTTACAAACCGATCCGGAGGTTTGTTATCAACGAGTACTCAAGCGAAGTCGTTCAGCAGAAAAGTCAGTTTCACTCGATTATTTAAAAATGTTGCATCAAAAACATGAAGAGTGGTTAATCGAAGGTAAGGATGTATCCGCCTCATTGCGTGATGTTCCGGTATTAACCTTGCCATGCAACGCAGAATTTGAACACAATAAAGAAGAACAAGAAAAACATGTAGCACGTATACAAGAGTTTTTTGGCATAGCGCAAAATACACCGCGCACTAAAACTCATACGCGCTCGGTCACTTTATAAACATTTTTTAAGGAGTCATGATATGGAAGGTGTTTTTGCGGTACAAGCAGCAGCAATGTTTGGTGCAGCTTTTGCCATAGCGTTGGGAACCATGGGGCCCGCCATAGGTCAAGGTCTGATTGGTACCAAAGCAATGGAAGCGATAGGAAAAAATCCTGATCAAGCAAACAAGATTCGTACGCCGATGCTTTTGGCAATGGCGGTGGTAGAAACATCAGGCGTATTTGCATTTGCAGTAGCTATCTTACTTATTTTTATGAACCGTGGCTGAGTAGGTAATCGCGTATGATGATCAATGCCACATTGCTGGTACAGATCGCAAACTTTATTGTTGCGTATTATCTTTTGCGCTTCTTATTTTTAAATCCGGTAAGTCGGATGATAGAACAAGAAGACGATGTAAAAAAAAGACAGCATGAGGCAATCTCTGTCCAGAAAGATCAAGTTGCACAGCACGTAGTCATCAAGCGCGAAGAGTGGCAGCAATGTCAAAAGTATTTTCGTGAAAACAGCCCAGAAATTCTTGCTCGCCCTGTCATGGAGAAAAAGGGGAGCGTGGTAAAAGTACACGAGGTACCAGAAGCTGCTACTAAAAAAATGAGAGA
>JABCYS010000024.1 GCA_013290085.1 Candidatus Babelota bacterium | reverse complement strand
GAACAAGTTGCTACCATCTCTGCTAACTCTGATACAGTTATTGGCCAACAAATTGCGCAAGCAATGGAACGCGTTGGACGCGATGGTGTTATCACCGTTGAAGAAGCAAAAGGTATGTACGACGAATTAGACGTTGTTGAAGGTATGCAATTTGATCGTGGCTATCTTTCTGCCTACTTCGTAACCGATGCAGAAAAGATGGAATCTCAGTTGAACGATCCGGTGATCCTCGTCTACGAAAAAAAGATCAGCACCATGAAAAGCTTGCTTCCTATTTTAGAGCAAGTTGCAAAAACTGGTCGCCAACTCCTTATTATTGCTGAAGACATTGAAGGTGAAGCACTTGCTACCTTAGTTGTTAACAAACTCCGTGGAACCCTAAATGTTGCAGCAGTAAAAGCTCCTGGGTTTGGTGATCGCCGTAAATCAATGCTTGAAGATATTGCTATCCTTACTGGCGGCAGAGTTGTCTCTGAAGATTTAGGCCTCAAGCTTGAAAACATTACTCTTAATGACCTTGGTACCGCCAAAAAAGCAGTCATCACCAAAGATGCTTGCACCATCGTGGATGGTAACGGCGATGCAGAAACCCTCAAAGGTCGTCTAGCCCAAATAAAAGCACAAATCGAAGCAAGTACCTCTGATTACGATAAAGAAAAACTCCAAGAACGTTTGGCGAAATTGTCAGGCGGGATTGCGGTTATCAAAGTTGGTGCTGCTACTGAAACTGAAATGAAAGAAAAGAAAGACCGTATTGAGGACGCACTCAACGCTACTCGTGCGGCAGTGGAAGAAGGTATCATTGCTGGTGGTGGTGTTGCTCTCCTGCGTGCCCAATCAGCGGTAGATAAACTGACCCTCGAAGGTGATGAGCGTCTCGGAGCACAAATTGTTCGCCGTGCTCTTGAAGAACCGCTTCGTATTATTGCTTCGAACGCCGGCTTTGAGGCATCAGTTATCGTCAATGCGGTACGTTCTGAAACAGGTACAAGAGGCTTTGATGCCAAAACAGGTCAGTTTGTGGATATGATCGAAGCGGGTATTGTAGACCCGGCTAAGGTTACCCGTACCGCCCTTCAAAATGCGGCATCAATTTCCGGCCTTCTACTTACCACTGAGGCTATCATCTGTGACCTGCCTGAAGAGAAAAAAGAGGCAGCTCATGGCCATGGTGCCCCAGGAATGGGCGGCATGCCGGGCATGTACTAAAAACAAGCTCAAAAACTCATAAAAGGGCCCCCTAAAAAGGGCCTTTTTTAACGCCCAAAAACCTCGAAGAGGCGATCTATTATTTCTATATGAAAATATAATTATATAATATAATTATTGACTTTTCAAATTGAATTATGATGTACTAATCATTAGTAAATAACAGTTTTAATTCAAAAAGAACGAAAGGTATTGCTATGAATTATAAAAAAGTAGCCTTTGCCCTAACGATATTTGTAGCGTATGCAGGTTGCTCTGCCATGCACACGATATTGCAAGGAATGGGTATGACGAAGAAGAAGATTGAAATGCAGGCTATGCTTGAGACAGAAGCTTTGAATGCAGTTAAAACGGGTGATTTAAATACGCTTAAAACATTGATTCCACAAATTAAATTAGATTTTTACCTTGCCATGATTCTTATTGCCGCAGTAGGTTTCAATCAACAAGAAATAATTAATTACGTATTAGATAATCCAAGATTTATTGGCACTACGAGTGAAGCAATTAAAATAGCTCGTGTATTAGAAGCTGATGAGGAGCTTGTTAATAAGCTTAAAAGCTTAGAACAACATTCAGTAATGGGTACTATGTTTGATTAACTAATTATCCGAACTAGTAAATGAAAATATAAGGCCCCCTAAAAAGGGCCTTTTTTAACGCCCAAAACCCCCTGGGCTGTTGATTTCCCCCTATTTGTCTATAGGCTTAATTACAAATGGAAAAGTTCATCAAATGGGAGGTTACATGAAATCAACACTTTTTCGACTTTTAAGTCTCTTTTTAACCAGTATTTTAGCCGTAGGCCAACTAACGGCTGTAGGGTGCCGTTCTCAGGCGCCTCACAGTGCTTTAACGAAGGCATATTTGGCTCGTAGGGCCCAAGTAAAGGCCTCTGCTTTCCGCCAGAGGGGAGCCGCTCAATTGGCTACGCCAACAGTCTCTAAAAAGGCCTCACGCCCTATAGTCCCTATCGGTCCTCAAAAACCGGAAGAGGTAGCGGCAGAGGAAGGGACAGAGAATACAGGATTTTTTAGTAAATTTTTCTCCTTTTTAATGAGCCCTAAGGGCCTTCTTTCATTGGGAGGATTAATAACCCTTTTCCTTACTGGTAAGAAACTTTTAGATAATTATAGAGCTTCGGCTCAAGGTCCTCAGCCTGCGCCAGCTCCTGTTGCACCAGGTCCAAATACAAACAACAATCAAGTAGTCCCAGCCCCGGCTCCTGCTCCAGTACCTACAATAGTGGTAACACCTCCAGCAGACCCGGTACCGCCAGTTGAACCAGTAGCGCCGGCACCACCTGCTGAACCGATAGCGGTGCCCGCAGCGCAAGAACCAATAGCTCCAGCGGTAGAACAACCAGTAATAATCCCGATATTAATTCCGGCACCAGCAGAAGAACCAGAACCAGTTGCAGGACCAAGCTTACCGCCAGTAATGGCACAGGTGCGTGGAGCAAGAATTTGGGAGCCAAATGGTTCAGAGATTCCAGCTAGCACTCATGGTAAGGACCCTGTGCATTTTCCTATAAATCCGGATCATCGAAATGTTGCCAGTGGAAACAATGTTGCCAGCGTCAACCCTGCTCATCAAAATACTGATCCTCGAAATCTTCAGGTACAGCCCTTTTTTCGATATCCATTAAGGTCAGCAAATACTCAAATATTCCCGCTCAGAAGATCACCTGTGCAAACAGGAGTACCTTCTTTTTCACGTGCATTTAATGTGCCACCGATAAGAAATCTCGGGAGCAATCTTCGGCCAACCGCGGCAGCTTCAATGCCGCCAGTAAGTCGTGGTTCTAGTGTGGCCCAAGCTGCTACAACACAAGCTGCAGAACAAGCAGCTGGTCCAAGTTTGACAGCATCAAACAATCTTAGGGTACAATTACCTCAGACGCCACAACCATTAGGTAACCTCAATCCAGACATCATGCAAAGAGCTACGCAGATAATGCCTCCGGTCCCACCAGTACCGCAAGCACCAATCTCTACAGCTCAAAGTTTGCTTCAAAGAGCTACACGAGTGATGCCGCAGTTTTTAAATCAAATTAAAAAAACTAAATAATGAACGAAGAAAAAGAAAACCATGCAGAACCATTTAAAATTGAACAAGTTCGTATTGATTACTCTGCTTATTTCTTTTTCGTGCACCACCTTTGGCATGCAAGATGCTAACAATCAGTTTCTGCGCGCCGTCCTGAATGGGAATGTTGCCGGCATAAAGCAGGCACTCGGGCACGGGGTAAATGTTGATACCACATTCCAATGTAACTACTGCGTTGCCGAAACAGCTCTGAGGTACGCTGTTGCCGTTGGCCGTGCTGACATCGTTAAACTATTGCTTGAGCTTGGCGCAAATGTTGATGCCAAAAACTTCTATGGTAAAACAGCCCTGATGTATGCTGTTGCCGTTGGCCGTACTGACCTAATTAAGATATTGCTTGAGAAGGGGGCAAATGTTAACGCCAGAGACGATTATGGCAATACAGTCATGCTGCTTGCTTCTTCATATGGCCGTAGTGACATTGTTAAGCTATTGCTTGAGAGGAGCGCGGATATTAATGCCGTACACGATGGTGGTAAAACAGCCCTAACTATTACTACTGAGACCCCAGCTTATCTGCACCAAATTGATGTCATTGATCTATTACAAGAAGAAGAGCATTGGTCAACAACTCCAGTAACAGAATAATGTATCGAAATTTACAAGGAAACCATGAAAAACCATTTAAAATTGAACAAGTTTGTATTAATTACGCTGCTTATTTCTTTCTCGTGCACAATCTTTGGCATGCAAGATGCTAACGATCAGTTTCTGCGCGCCGTCTTGGATGGGAATGTTGCTGGCATAAAGCAGGCACTCGACTACGGAGTAAATGCTGATGCCACATTTTATTTCCAACATCGCTACCGCTTTGCCGTCCCCGATACAGCCCTGAGGTTTTCAGTTGGCGCTGGCCGTACTGACATCGTTAAACTATTGCTTGAGAAGGGGGCAAATGTTGATGCCACAAACGAGTATGGTAAAACAGCCCTGATGTTTGCTATTGCCCTTGACCGTACTGACCTAATTAAGATATTGCTTGAGAATGGCGCAAATATTAACGCCAGAGACAGTAATGGCGATACAGTCCTGATGCTTGCTTCTTCATATGGCTGTAGTAGTGACATTGTTAAGCTATTGCTTGAGAGGGGCGCAGATATTAATGCCATACACCATGGCGGTCAAACAGCCCTAACTATTACTACTCAGAGCCCAACTTTTCTGCACTCAATTGATATCATTGATCTATTAGAAGAAGAAATGCATCAATCGAGTGTATCCACAACTCCAGTAACAAAATAATGTATCGAAATTAGAGAATACAAGGACAATGCAACTTAAAGATTTTGAGATCTTAGCACTCGATATAAAAAAGATTTTGCCGAATAAAAATTAACAATAATCAGATTAAAAAAGTAAATAAGGTTATAGAAACAACTAGGTGATTGCAGAAGGTGTTCAAAATGAGATTATCAAAAATACTGACACTTGCTCTTGTTTTAGGAGCAGTATTCCATGCTCCACAAATCTCAGCGGTATTTTATTATGCGCAGAAGTATGAGCACCCTGAAACAGGTAATCAAATTGTAGTTTTTCGTGATCTGCATATCGATATCGACTCTCAAGTTATAACGCGCATTCAGCAACGGGATGTATTGCGGGAAGCAAAAAAGCGTGATGCTTTAATTATTGCGGAAGATCCGGCAGCTGTTTCGAACGAGGGGCGCTTTTATGTGCTTGAAGGTGCAATGATAGCTTTAACGGTGGCCGCATGTACAGGAATCGCTAGTTTCGGTAGAAGTCATCTTAATATAAAACATTTAGCGATTTCCAATACGCGTCTTATCGCGATGTTCTACGGGGGTATGTATCTTTATGAGCAATGTAAGCAGTGGCGCACATTAAAAAATTTACCTTCGCTTAGTAAATATATTGCTGAAGTAAATAAAAAATATGATTCCACCAAGTTACTTAAAATAGGCCAAGCTTCGCCATTATTGGATTTAGTGCAACAAGCCAAACGGCAGAGAATTAAAGCGCTTAGTATTGAATTTAGAAACAAAGGGGCTGCGGAATTGGAGCAGAAGAATGGATTAGGCTGGTTATTTATTTCTAAGCTATGGCAAGCGGATAACTGGGGCATGCGGAAATTAACAGGTAATAGGAAGCGCTATCCTATCACCGTTAAGGATTATTATCAGAACCAAAATAAAATTCTTAAAGAAATTATGTCTTACAACGATGGTTCAACACTCAAAGATTTTTATAATCAATGTATTGCGGCTTATCGTGCAGACAAACCATACATTATTGAAGAACTGCGCATGCTTGCTAAGAATGACCCTAACCACTCTCTAGCAACGGTTGTGTCAAACCTCGCTAAAAAGTTAGGTAAAGAGCAAGCAACTGTATATCGCGACTTAAAAGTGCACGACTATAATCTTTTAGATGCTCGTGTGGCGCATAAGATTTATACAAATCGTGATAGGAAAACAATATTTGTTTGTGTTGGTGGTTATCATGCAGAAAATATTGGCCCTGTATTGGAAAAAATGGGCTATAGGATTATTGGTCATTGTGGAAATAACTGCTTGGCTACAGAGGATTTGCAGCTAAATGTGCGGGTAATTCTGAGAAGAATAAAGGCTAAAGATTTGGATTATCTAGCACTCGATATCAAAAAAGTCTTTGCTGCATAAAAAACTAACAATAACTTGCAAATATAAAACTCAAAATAGGTTAAGACAGAAGGCGTTCAAAATGAGGTTATCAAAAATACTGACACTTGCTCTTGTTTTAGGAGCAGTATTTAATGCTCCACAAATCTCAGCGGTATTTTATCTCGTGCAAAAATACGAACATCCTCAAACAGGCAACCAAGTTGTGCTTTTCCATGATGTGCATATTGATATTGATCCTTTGTGTAACATGACGCTCATTCAGCGACATGATTTATTGAGTGAAGCAAAAAAGGAGGACGCTTTAATTATTGCTGAAGATAAGGTCGAATCAGAGTCTGTTAAAGCCGTTTACCTTGCTTTTATTGTAGGTGGTATTATTGGGGGGAGTTTAATAAATGGAATAAGAATAGGAATGGCTATTCCTTACGCTAAGTTGGTCAATAAAATGGTTAATTTTAATATAAGAGAAAATATTGTTCTATTTTGCATACCACCTTGCGTAGGGGCATTATTCCTCCATTGGCTACTATGGGGCATGTTTTTCAGAAAACCGTCACTTTCTTTTAATGAATATATTGCCAAATTAAATAAAAAATATGAATCCACTTCATTGCTTACGACATTTGGAATTTCACCGATGCAGTTCTTAGTACAACAAGCCAAACGCCATGAAGTCCAAGCGCTTAGTATTGAATTTAGAAACCGCGGCAATCAAGAACTGAAGCAGGAGAGAGGATTGAGTTGGCTAATTGATCAACTGTGGCTAGCAAGTAACTGGACTATGCGTAAATTAACTAGCAATAAAAATCGCTGTCCTGTCACCGTTAAGGATTACTATCAGAATCAGAATAAGGTTCTTAAAGAAATTGCTTCCTACAATGATGGTCCGGTACCCAAAGATTTTTATAATCAATGTATTGCAGGATATCGGGCAGGGAGGTCATATATTATCGAAGAACTTCGTACTCTGGCTAAGAATGATCCGAATCAATCTCTATCAACGCTTGTATCAACACTTGCTAAAAAATTAAATAAGGATTGCGCAACTGTATATAGGGATTTACAATTGCACGACTCAAATCTTTTAGATGCTCGCGCAATTCATCTGATTCATGCAAATCGCCACAGGAAAACAATATTTGTTTGTGTTGGTGGTTGGCATGCAGAAAATATTGGCCGCGTGCTTGAAAAAATGGGCTATAGGGTTATTGGTCATTATGCAAATCATACTGCTGCTAGCGTAAACCTTATAATAGAGTTAGTAGGTGAAAAAAGTAAAATACAACTTAAAGATTTTGAGATCTTAGCACTCGATCTGCAAAAAGTTTTTGCTGCATAAAAATTAACAGTAACTTGCCAATATACAACTTAAAAAAGAAAGAGCCTGGGAGAAATTCCAAGCTCTTTCTTTTTAACTACTTAAATCTAACTACTTAAAACGAAGCGCCAACTTTTGCCCAACCACCCCATTGCTTCAGCGCACCATTATTTTGTGGATGATCATAGAAGAACCCAACGTTGAGAAATCCTTCAAAATCTTCTCCCTTGCTACCAAAGCCAAGCGAAGCATGAAAGCGATTAATAAGAGCAGAGCCCGCTGCGCCTGAACTTAGATCAAGATCCCAATCATGCAGCACAACAAATGATGCATCATCAGGGGCAAGCGTTTTGATATTACTTCCGCTCGCCGATTTGCCTTGACCAGAGCCGGCAATACCAAAATCACTAACGACAACCTCTTCATTACATTTTTTACAAATAGTTCGATGAAGTTTTATACGTTCACCGCGATGTGCCCATAAATCATAACCAATCTCACCTTCAAAGCCGCCACGTGTTACACGCAACCCTGTTGAAAGATCTACAAAGCTATCAGGACGTACGGTGACACGACGGGTTAAAACGTTGACGCCAGGAACATTGGTTGTTGAACCATCGGCAGCATTGAGGAGTAAAAAACGACTCCATGGCTTATCTCTTAAATCAAAGGTACGTAATTGAGAATTACGAATTAAAAATTGGTGCTCAGCATTTAAGAAAAAGAGAAGCGGGAAACTGGCATCCTTGGAAGAAATAGGGAATTGAAAATTGACACCACTGCCTATGGTCCAGTGTCGGTTATTACCAATGAACGGACTAAAAAGAAAGGCTGGATTGGCTTTGCCATGAAGCGGTATAGAAAGAGCTTCATAAAAATCTACTTCGAACCCATTATGTGCCAATAAAACAGCCCCAAACTTTAATTTAACTTCTGAGAGCCCTGACTTTTTTTGCTCGCCGCAAATTTTATCATAGCGCCAATTTGGTTGATCAAATGCTTCAACAATATTGGCAGGAAAGCCAGGCGTAGTTCCTGGATTCATAACATTAGTCTGCCGCAGATGTAAATTATTTTTTGTTGCAACAAATGGTACCGTGACACTAAACCAAAACGTATCAAACAAACTTGGTGATAAGAATCGATGGAGGTCTTGGTGATATTCAAGAACAACACCGTACTGTTTTTGTTCCGGCATGATGGAAAGGTTGCCGCTAAATGCTGGATTAGGGATATCAAGCCACTCTGATCGTACATCGCGTGTGTTATTGAACCCTGCACTATCGCCAGCGACTAATAATGTTTGCATACAGTCCGGTAAAAAATAGCCAGCGAATTTATTACTTTCATCACAACAATCAAGATCGACGGAGTGTTGGTAAAAACTATAAGCCTGGAGACTGCCGGAAACCTGTCCTTTTCGATTATAAATATAATCATGCCACATTGCTTGTTGCATAGCTAAGTTATGAAGCCCTGGACGAGGAAACATAAATGACCTTGAGGCATGGTCACTGATAGAAAAAAGAGAGAATGCACTCATTGTCTGGGGCAGCAGAAAAATAATGAGTGACAATAATTTTTTCATTCCAAAGATTCCTTTCTCGAACGAACACCCGGTTTCTGTTCTCTAGCTTAAGACACCGAGGCATTAAAAACAAGGTACGTCCATGTCTAGCATGGTGAACAAAAAAGTGAAAGCTCTTTGCTCTTTCTAAAATCTTGAATCTTCACGACATAGGCCGTTATGATGCAAATAAAGATGCAACAAAAAAGGAAACCTATGTCAGTTAAAAAAATGTCAGCAAAAAAAAGATCATTGACACCCTACCAACGTAAACGACATTTTAGCAAAACCGCCGAACCAAAAGGCAAGATTAAAAAAAGAACACCACGTTCTCCCCTCTTTGTCATTCAAAAACATGCCGCAAGCCATTTACATTTTGATTTTCGTATTGAAGTTGGCGGCGTGCTTGTCTCTTGGGCCGTACCAAAAAGCATAACAACCAACCCGGCAGAAAAGCATTTGGCGGTGCCAACGGAAGACCATCCCTTGGAATACGCGCACTTTGAAGGGATCATACCTGTGGGCGAGTATGGTGGTGGCACCGTGATGGTGTGGGATATCGGTACCTACCAGAATATAAAAAAGATAAAGAACAAAACTGTTTCAATGGAACAATGCCTACAGCTTGGCCGCATAGAAATTTTTCTTGAAGGGAAAAAACTCAAAGGTGGGTATGCGCTCATTCGTACCAAACGAGACAAAGAAGTGTATTGGTTGCTTGTCAAAATGCGGGATGACTATGCGAATAAAAGAATTACGAATGTAACGAAATCAGCGTTATCGGGAAAAACAATGAAGCAGATCGCAGACTCAGGAGTCACCTATGTCTGAATATATAAAGGTTGGGAACTATTCCATAGAAATTACGCATCCGGAAAAAATATGGTTCCCCAAAGAAAAAATAAAAAAAAGTGATATTGTGCAGTACTACTACGACATTGCTCCCGTGATGATACCGCACATGAAAGACCGACCACTCTCCATGCACCGGTTTCCGGATGGGATTACGGGCGAAGATTTTTATCAAAAAGATGCTCCCGATTATTTCCCATCGTGGATCAAGCGGGTTGATGTAAAAAAAACAGGAGGTGTTATACACCATGTGCTATGCAATAATCAGGCTACGCTCGTATACTTGGCAACCCAGGCGGTACTGACCCCGCACGTATGGTTAAGTAAAGCACCAAAAATAAATTTTCCTGATCGTTTAATTTTTGATTTGGATGTAGAGACAAAAGAGTTCTTTCTCGTTCGAGAAACAGCATTACTCTTAAAAGATTTTTTTGAAGACCTTGGGTTGGTACCGTTTGTTAAAACAACTGGCTCACGCGGGCTGCATGTTGAAGTTCCTCTCAAGCCAACAGTTGAGTTTGATGTGGTCCGTTCCTTTGCCAAAGAAGTAGCCGATTATTTTGCGGCACAGTATCCAAAAAAATTAACTACCGAAGTACGAAAAGAAAAAAGAAAAGGGCGCTTATTTCTTGATATTGCACGCAACGCTTATGCACAGACCGCAGTAGCCGCTTACGCCGTACGTGCCCGGCCAGGAGCGCCAGTTGCAACACCGCTGGTGTGGGAAGAAGTTGAAGATACAAAATTAACTTCTCAGAAATACAACACACAAAATATTTTTAAGCGGTTGGATAAAATGGGTGATCCGTGGAAGGATATTAACAAATACGCACGGACCCTTACGGCCGCACAGAAAAAATTTGCTGCGATGAAGTAAAAAAAATTCATGGCCACGGCCGCTATAATGTACTACGCTGCTCCTCAAGGTGATTGAGGCTTGTTTGATATTTTGAGGAGTAGTGCATGGGCAAAATTAAAATAAAAAAATTT
>JABCYS010000023.1 GCA_013290085.1 Candidatus Babelota bacterium | reverse complement strand
GTTTCTTGTCGTTAACATTCTAAGTTTTTTAGCAACATGGATCCCTGCGCAACGGGTAGTTCGTATTAATATTGCCAATGTCCTCAGATTTGAAGGCTAACGATTATGGGTATACCTCGCTCTCAACTCAACGCATTTGATCTCAGCAATCAACGAGTTTTTTTGCGTGCCGATTTAAATGTTCCTCTTGAGGGTGATCGCGTCATCAATGATTACCGCCTCACCGCCCTCCTTCCCACCATAGATCTCATTCAAAAAAAAGGTGGCAGGATTATTCTTGCCACGCACCTTGGTCGCCCACAAAAACCAAGCCCTACTCTTTCCACCAAGATCCTCGTCCCTTGGTTTGTTAAAAAGGGTTATGCCGTTCGTTTCGAACCTGATCTTGAAAAAGCTGTTGCCCTAAGCCACAACTCTTCTGAAATTATTTTATTGGAGAATCTACGATTTTTCTCCGGCGAGCAAACTGATGATCAAGCATTTGCGCAGCAACTTTTTAAGCTTGGTGATTATTACGTTAATGATGCTTTTGCACTTTTACATCGTCGCGACAGTTCCATCACCTTACTGCCCCGTCTTTTTCCTGCGCATAAAAAAACCATAGGCCTCCTGGTTGAACAAGAACTTACCAACTTAGCCCGACTGCGCGAACATCCAGAACAACCGTTTGTCGTCGTTTGTGGTGGCGGGAAGGTGCATGATAAATTACCTCTTTTAAAAGCAATGCTCGGCAAAGCGACAACTATTTTAGTCAACCCCGCTCTTGTATTTACTTTTCTTAAAGCGCAAGGTGTTACGGTTGGAAAATCATTAATCGATCCTGATAGCCTTGCTTCAGTTACCACTCTTATGAACGAGGCACAAACAAAGGGGACGCGTCTGGTGTTCCCCGTTGATTATCAGGTAGCCCTTGATTCATTTGAAGGAGCTTTGGTTGATGTTGATGCAGCAGCAATTCCGCAGAATGGTATTGGCATAACGATTGGTCCAAAAACAGCAGCTCTGTTTGCTCAAGAAATTCAAAAAGCGAAAACAGTTTTTTTTAATGGTTTACCGGGATTGTGGGGCAGGCCAGCGACACTCGAAGGAGCCCACGCTATTTTTACTGCCATGGCAGAGAGTGAAGCCTTTACGGTTATTGGTGGCGGTGATTCGGTAGCTGCCGTAGAAAAATTGGGCTTAGCTGACCGGATAGGTTATTGCTCAACGGGCGGCGGCGCTACGCTTGCTTATTTAGCAAATGAAAAACTTCCTGGGCTTGACGCGCTCAACTGATGAGGGCCTTCTCAATTTTAGCAAACTCTTCTTTTGTTTTGTGGCGCAAGAAGTGATCTAATCCTATCCAGAGAGGCCTTATGGCTTTCTTCTTGGAGCTCGGCGAGGGCCTCGGACGAATCTTTTAAAAGTTCACTCAGCAGCAGGGCCGCTGAAATTTTCGTCTTCATTGTGTGGTTATAATCGCGCACGACCAATTCTACTGCGAGCTTAATGCCCATTGGCTCTTTTTTTTGATTGGCTAAATCAGCTATAATTGTTGTTTCTTCGGCAAAATGTCCAAGCCCCATCGCTCCTAACTTTTCCTTAAGAATTTCTGCGCTTGGCATTTGTATTGTCAGTGCAAAAACGGCTGAAGAGCAACATAACATCAGGAACATAACTAATTTTTTCATGGCACCCCTTCAAGGAAAATAGTTAAACATTCACTATTCGCTGATACTAGGCATATCAAAAAGGATCTCAAAAAGAAAAGAGTCCGGAAAATTCCAGACTCTTGTACTGCAATGCAAAACAATATTAGTGAACTACCTGCGCTTGAAGATCAGCGTTTACTCCATTTTAGGAAACCGCTTTTTTTAGTTTTTAGTTTATTTGAAGCAGGCACACAAATTGATCTTTTTAAAATTTATAGAAGTTTCTGTTTTGTAAGCACCATGAGAGCCACTGGCGAATCCTTCACCAGTTCTTTAAGCACCATTGGTCTATGCTTTAGTATTGCGAGAGCAATGGCAAGGGCATCAGCGAAAGAATTCTCATGTACGTGTCCAATATAATCCTTCAATTTTTCTTCTACTTGTTGGTTAACAAACTGCAACTCCATTATTTGGCCAGCCAACTCTATAATGGTTGTTTTTTCGGCAAAATCACTAAGGCCTATCGCTTTTAACCTATCCTTAATAATTTCTGCACTCGGCATTTGTACTGAAACAGAAAAAACGGATGAAGAACAACAGAACATTAGGAACATAATTAATTTTTTCATGACACCCTTTTAAAGAAAAAAAGTTACGCATTCACTATTCATTGATACTATATTTAGCAAAAATGCCTCAAAAAATACAAGGGTCCGGAAAATTCCGGACCCTTCTCCTGCAATGCCACAACAACATTAGTGAACTCTATGCGCTCGAAAATTAGCGCTTTCTCCATTTTGCTAAGCCTTTTCCTGGACTGGAGATTCTAAATACTCTCGGCTCTGTACCACACATGCGAGTATGGCTGTTCATAGCCTTTACTTTATTGCCGCGATCACATTCGCAAGCAACTTTTATTTCTTCGTTACGGATTCCTCGTTTCCCCGTTTTTTTAACTATCTTTTTCATCGATGTCCCTTTCTTAATTTCTTATCAACATGAGCCATTACTTTACCTTCTGCTTGCTTAAGACTTACTTTGGTAATAACCCAATCCAACATGGCAACTGCACTCATTAAAAGTAATAAACGACTATTTTTCATCCCATCCCCTTCGTGTTTAATGTGTTTCCTTACTCTCAACGTATCATTATTAAATTTCGAATTGCAATAATTTTAAAAAAAATAATTTATTTTATGATCGAATAAAATGATGCGTAGTTGTTTTTTTAGAAATTTTTTGGGAGGAAGAAAGCGGGAAAATGCTTATGGATACGCTAAAAGAGCGGACAGAAGTTAAGTAAGTAAAGGCTGTTATCGAGATGCTCTTCAATGCCTGGCAGTGCTGAACCATTGTATTCATACACTAAGAAACCGTGGTTATCGTGTTTCATTTGCCAAAATCGGTAGGCTGGATTTTTAAAGCCAAGTTCTTTGGCTATGCTCGCAACCGCCTCATCGGATAATACTTCGGTGCGCTTAAGGCTTTGCAGTGAAAGGTTTTTTACTTTTTGGTTAAAGTCTGCCGTGCGCATATGCTCACTAAAAGATTGAGGGTCTTGCCATATAGCTTCGTGGTTGGGATAGGCTTCTTCGTTAGAAAAACCAGCAACCCCTTTGAGATAATTAAAGTCTGGATTATCAACAAAAAAGGCCGCTTTACTTAAATTGAAACAGTTTTCATTGCACAGTTCATGCAAAATAAATTCAGGGGTATTACCAATGCCATCAAGAGCAACAATTTTTTTGGGTAAATGAGATAGGGAACTCAGCAGCTTACTATGCGTTTCTTCATTTTTCTTCATCATCTCCTCCTCACTGGTAATGACACCTTCTTTTAGAGACCTTACTGCACATCCCCAACAACTGCAAGAGTCTTTCGTGATTTGGCGGAACAAGCCTTACCGGGCTAGTATTTTTTCTTCTAAACGTACCAATTGTGCTGAAAAATCGGGACTGGTTTTGATAACCATTTGCACTTTATCAATGGCATGGATTACCGTTGAGTGATCCTTCCTGCCAAGGAAAAAACCAATTTCATGCAATGATTTATTGGTCATTTTTTTCATCAGATACATGGCAACTTGGCGCGCAAGAGAAAGTTCTTTTGCCCTATTGTTGGAACGTAAATCAGTAATACTCAATGAATAATGATCACAGACATGCTTAACGATGCTATCAAGATCTAATGCTCCTTGAGAAACGCCATGATTGGAGCGAACCAAAATCTTTTTTGCAAGCTCAACGGTGATTGGTTGTTTGGTGAGTGACGCAACTGCCATAACATGCACGAGAGAACCTTCGAGAGCGCGCACGTTGGCAACAATGCGCGATGCTAAAAAGTGAGCAACCTCATCATTCAATTCAAAAGCATTGAGCGCCGCCTTCTTCTTTAAAATTTCCATTTTTGTTTCAAGATTGGGCAACTGAATGTCGGCGACCAATCCCCATTCAAGACGTGAGCGCAAACGTTCGGCAATGCCGTTGAGGTTTTGAGGATAGGTATCGCTTGAAAAAACAATTTGTTTATGCGCATCGTAGAGGGTATTAAAAATGTGGAAGAAGGCCTCTTGCGTTTGATCTTTGTTGGCAATGAACTGTACGTCATCGATGAGAAGAAGATCTACGTCTTTATATTTAGCTTGAAACTGATGCGCTTTATCAAAGCGAATCGCGTTTATAAACTCATTCACAAAGCGATCGGCAGTTTGGTATAAAATGGTGGCACGTTTATTTTTTGCCTTCACCTCGTTACCAATGGCGTGAAGCAGATGTGTTTTTCCCAACCCGGAACCACCATACATAAACAAAGGGTTGTAGATGCTGCCGGGTTTTTGTGTCACGGCATAGGCCGCGTTATAAGCAAGGTGGTTGCTGGGGCCCACAACAAAGGTATCAAACTTATAGTTGCTATTAATGTGTCCGAGCGAGCGCCCTTCAACCCGCCGCGACAAACCTGTTTTTTCTGGGGACCGTGGAGCAAGTTTTGCTGGGGTGTATACGATGTCGTTTAACTTTTCATCGTTCAGTTTTTCTTCGCTCTGATCATCTTTGGGTTGTTCTGGTGTTGCTTGTGCGTCGGTAAAAATAATTTTTATGGTATCAACACTCAGCAAGCGACTGAGATGTTGCTCAAACAATGGGTTGTAGTTGATACGTAGCCAATCTTTTACAAAGGTGTTGGGAGTGGTCAAATAGACTACTCGTTCGCGCGCATCCCAGCGCTGCAAAGACACAGCCTTGAGCCATGTCTCAACCATTTGGCTGCCAACTTCTTGTTGGGCAATTTTAAGAAATTCTTGCCAAATACCTTTAACCACAGTTTTTTTCTCTATTATTTTCTAACAATTTTTTTTGATTTTCGTTGACCCCGCTCCTTGAATCTGTAGTCTACAAATCCAAGGAAAAAGTGCAAAGCAAAGCATTAACCTTTATTTTTCGTGCTTACCACAAGGTTGCAGCCATGAACCCTCCTCACCACGCTTTATTCCAAAGAGCACATTTTATACTAAGTCTTACGCTCGTTCTTCTTACACCCTCATGTGCTCGTCAGCGCCACAACACCGTAGAAAAATATTACCAAGAAGCTGCACAATCTGCCGATGCGCATGATTTCAAAAAAGCTCTGGGCTTGGCGCAAAAAGCCGCTGCGCTGGAACCTTCGCCACGAGCTCTTGCATTTAAGGCAACCCTACTGTATCAAAATGGTAAGTTGCAAGAAAGCAAAAAAACATTCGAACTAGCCCTGCAACAAAAGAATATTTCTCCTTTAATTAAAACTACTATTTTAAATAATTATGCCGCCGTCCTTGTACCTCTTGGCGAGCGAAAAAAAGCCAAGCAGATCTGGCAGGAGCTCGTTAACAATAAGTTTTACACGACACCTGAAGTTGCTTGGGTGAATTTGGGGTTGTTGGCTTGGGAGGAGAGCAAAAGACATAAAAAGAATCTTCAACAATCACGCCAGGAAGAACTGAATGCTCTTCATTGTTTTGCAAAGGCCATTAGCCTAGAACCGACCTATGTTGACGCTTATTTTTTTAGAGCACAGATATTTATGAGACAAAAAAGAAATATTGAGGCAGTCCAAGCACTCAAAAAAGTAGTTGCATTGGCGCCTGCTCACGCTCAGGCAAAGAAGATGCTACAAAGAATAGTCCCTTCCAAACCAATCCCCAAATAGGGCTATATATGCACCCAATCATAAAAATAAAGATTTTCGTGATCCGCTCATTGCATTCAATTCTATTCTAATAGAAAAGTTTTTTCCAATGATGGGCTTTTGATATTTTCTTACTGAGGTGGTAAAATATTTCAATTAGGATCGAGTAAAGCAAAGTGGCAACAAGAACATTACAAGAAACAAGGAGATTCTCATGGTTAAAAAATTAGTATGTATGACGCTCGCCCTGCTGGGTATGAGCATTAACCTGAATGTACATGGCGGTAACACTTCTAGTACTGAAAGGCATTTAAATAATGAGGCAGCTGAGCATAATACAAACAACTTGAAGCAACGGCTAATTAATGCTGTTTTAGGCGGATATGTAGAAATCACAAGGTTATTGTTGCCGAGAGTCAATTTATCTATAGAAGATTTAAATACGGGCTTAAGAACTTCGTATGACAATGATAAGAAAGATATTCTCAGTCTTCTTATTAGTCACATCATCACCCACTATCCTAATAAAAGAATAGAGGATGAATATTTAAAAACCGCATTTACTCACGCAGTTAATAATAATTTTGCTCATAACGATTTGAAGGATCTTGTTATAGCTATTTTATCTAACAATCATGCTAATGCATCTATTGATGATAGAGCAATAGAAGATCTGTTTGAAAGAGCAGTAAGAATTGATGATGAAAATTTCATAGGGCATCTCTTATCTAATAGTCGCTGCCAAATGGTCATAAAACGTACGCATGAAAAGAATTTAATTCTCCATGTTGCACACGGCAATGCAGAGGCACTAGGGAAATTTTTAGCTACTCCACAAATTAATCTCACCAATACTACCCGTAGAGCTCTTGCGCTAAAGGCGGCACGTACTGGGGACACAAAATTGCTCTGTCACGCACTAAACATAGTCCCTGATATTAATGTTAAAAATAATGAAGGCCTTACCACATTGATGTTGGCAGCCAAGAATGGGCATACAAAAACTGTAGTACGATTGCTGCATGTCCCAGGAATAAACGTGAATGCACAAACTACTGAAAGCACTAATATACCTCAAGGCATTACTGCGTTGATGATAGCAGCTGGCGCAGGACATAAGGAAATTGTAGAACGATTACTGCAAGTCCCAGGAATAAATGCGAATGCCGTTCAAAATAATGGTGATACGGCATTGATACTTGCTGCTAATAATGGGCATGAGGATACAGTGCGAATGTTTCTCCACGCTCCAGGCATAGATGTGAATGCTGTATTGATAGATGCGGCTTCCGCTGGCAAAACAGCTGCTGTAAGGATGATTTTAGCTTCAGATAAAATACAAGTTGGACTCAAAAATAATTTAACACAAATCAACTTGGCTTATGATAAAGCGTATAATCTTCCTTATGGGCACGCAGGAAGAAGCGAATGTATAGCATTGCTATCAGATGCAATATCAAAAATTAATACTTTAGATCGTGACTTACAAAACGCAGCATACGATGGCAAAACTGAGGAAGTAAGCAAGCTCCTCTTGGCAGGAGCAAATGTAAATGCCACAAATCTTTGGTCCGGCTCTACGGCATTGATATATGCTGTTTACAATGGCCACATTGATATAGTAAGAAAGCTTCTTGCCGCGCCTGGCATAAATGTTCATGAAAAAGATTGGCGCGACAAAACCGCATTGACGCATGCTTTTAGTCAAGGCCACATTGAGATAGCAAAGCTACTTCTTGCCGTGCCTGGCATTGGAAGAAGAGAATGTACAGCCCTTACATCATCTACCATATCACAAATTAATACTTTAGATCGCGACTTACGGCACGCAGCACGCGATAACCAGACAGCAGAAGTAAGCAGACTTCTTTTAGCAGGAGCAGATGTAAATGCCAGAAGTCTTTGGTCCTGCTCTACGGCATTGATATATGCTACTTACAATGGCCACATTGATATAGTAAGACAGCTTCTTGCCGCGCCTGGCATTAATGTTAATAAAGAAGACTGGGTAAACAGAACCGCATTGACGCATGCTTTTAGTCAAGGCCACATTGAGATAGCAAAGCTACTTCTTGCCGTGCCTGGCATTAAAGGAGAAGCCGCATTGAGAGATGCTGCTGAATATGGCCACATTGAAAAGGTGAGACTACTTCTTGCCGTGCCTGGCATAGATGTTAATGAAGAAAGCAGATCAAGCACAGCAAGCTTAAACGGCTTAACCGCATTAGGGAATGCCGCTGCAAATGGTCATACTGAGGTTGTAAGACTACTTCTTGCCGTGCCTGGCATAAAAAATGTTAAGGGCGCATTGAGGGCTGCTGTTTTTCATAACCACATTGAGATAGCAAGGCTACTTTTTGCTGTGCCTGGCATAAATTTTGATGCAGACTTTCTGAGCGACATGCGGATTGACTTCTCACCGGTTAACTTCTCACATGGCGAAATGAGAAAACTTATACGGGAAAAATTAGCACAATGTGCTACTTAGATTACAGAAGTAGATTAAATTACGTAACGAGGAGGTTATCAACATGAATATCAAAACAGTATGTCGAACATTATTTTTTCTTACTCTGGTTAACGCAATCCCCTCAAGCTTTGCAATGCAAAATGAGGATGCTGTTGATCGATTGCTCATGGCGGATGTAGATGTAAATGTGCGAGACAGTGATGGTAAAACGCTATTGATGTTGGCAGCCAACAACGGCCGCAGCGAAGTTGCAGCTCGATTGTTGCAAGTGCCAGACATAGATGTGAATGCGCGAACTAATATAAATGGCATGACAGCATTGTTATTTGCTGTTATGCGGGGGCACCATGAAGTAATGGAACGATTACTCCAGGCTACAAATATAGATGCAAATGTGCAAAACAATCTTGGTAGAACAGCATTAATGATGGCAGCTGCCCTCGGGCATAGGCAAATTGTAGAGCGATTACTGCAAGTGCCTGGAGTAGATGTGAATGCACAAGATAATGATGGTCAGACGGCATTGATGTTGGCAGTCGTTGGGGATCAGACTGCAATAGCAGAACGGTTGCTGCAAGTTCCAGGCATAAATGAGAATAAGTGGAATAATAATGCTATGACAGCATTGATGATTGCTGCTTCCACTGGCAAACCAGCTGCTGTAAGGATAATCTTAGCTTCAGATAAAATACAAGTTGGTCTCAAAAATAATTTGGAAAAAATTAATCGTGCATATGATGAGGCCTGTATGCTTTCTTATTGGAATACCGGAAGAAAGGAGTGTATAGCTCTCCTGTCAGATACACTATCAAAAATTAACACTTTAGATCGTGACTTACGACATGCAGCACGCGATGGTCAGACAGCAGAAGTAAGCAGACTCCTTTTAGCGGGAGCGGATGTAAATGCTGAAAGTCTTTGGCAGCACGATACGGCATTGGACTATGCTATTGAAAATGGCCACATTGAAATAGTAAGACAACTTATAAATGCACAAAACGATCTGGGCGAAACAGCTTTGAAAGTTAGGCCATCAACATTACATACTGCTGATCTTTATAATCGCATTGAGATAGCAAGACTGATTCTTGCTATGCCAAATATAGATATTACCACAATAGCCCCTGATGCTACTGCGTTTAACTGCCCTGAAATTAAAGAACTTATACGGGCAAAGGCAAGATTAGCACAGCCCGTGCTACTCCGATTATGTGGATCAGATTAGATTATTAGATTACACAACAAGGAATTACCTCATGAATAGATATTTACAATGCGTCCTCACCACCTTTATTTTCTCTTTGTCGTGCTCTAGCTTTGGTATGTCCATGGCCGACGCGCACTACGGAGAAACCCATGTCCCCCATGCCCCCACTAATGACGAAAAATTAGTAAGTTATGCTTCACAGGGAAATACTGCAATGGTTCAACGCCTCTTAACGCCTGCCGGCCTAGATCGCCTTGATCTTTATTTTAATCCTTTACATATTCACGCAGTCAAGGAAGCATTGCTTGTGGCACTCCAAGGCGGCCATCTCGAAATCGTCAATCTCCTATTGATGCCCACTATCAGTAACGGTGGCGATCTTTTCGAAATAATCGCCTTTGCTGCTTCATATGATTCACCATCTATTATCGCGCGACTACTCCTCAATCCTGAAATAAGAGCATGCGCAATCTCTAGAGCCATGCCCTTACTCCTAGCAATAGAAGGATATGCTTATGCAGATGCGCAGCAGGCTGAAAGGCGCCTGTCAATAATCACACAATTACTGGCAGCGGGTGCTCCTGTAAATACTATGGATGGAGATCAAGACATAACAACTCCTTTGCACCTAGCAGCTTCATTGCCCAGATGTGAGAGTATTGTTGAACAATTACTTGCCAAAGACGGCAATGTCTACACTGTGGATAAAGATGGCAGAACGCCTTTACATGCGAGAAGAGGCTGGCTACAAGAGGCAGACGCTAACAATATTGATCAAATTTGTGAGTGCATGGCGGCACCATTGCTTGAAGATTCGCTACCAAAATGAAAATTTATTGAACCAGAGATCGTCAGGATAGGCGCATGATATTAATATGAAAATCAAAACAGTATGCCCAACATTATTTTTTCTTGGGCTTAGAATTTGCAAACAAAACGATAACGAGAAATGGCACAGAAAGCATAGCTCAATTTACAGAACGACTTGCCAGACTGCGCGAATAAACAAAGAGGATAACATGATTAAAAAATTAGTATGTATGACGCTCGCCCTACTGGGTATGAGCATTAACCTGAATGTACATGGCGGTAACACCTCTAGTACTGATAGGCATTTAAATGAGGCAGCTGAGCATAATACAAGCAATTTGAAGCAAAAACTCATTAATGCTGTTTTATGCGGACATTTAGAAATCACAAGATTATTGTTGCCGACAGTCAATTTATCTATAGAAGATTTAAATACGGGCATAAAAACTTCTTAT
>JABCYS010000022.1 GCA_013290085.1 Candidatus Babelota bacterium | reverse complement strand
AGTTGTTCCAAGTCCTGCTCTGAAACCGGAATCATGGTAGTTGCATCACTCACCTTGAACCGGTGCCAAACATTACGATATCCCCAAATAACAGGGTCTTTATCTTTCTCAAGCCGTAACGCCTCAGCTACAAGTTGTAAAACTTTATAATGAGTATCGGGACCGGTTCCTTCTGGATCGAAGGCAACCGTTATAAGATCCGGCTGCGTTTTTTTGATGAGATCAACAATGGGTAGTACGTCGCGGTTGATCGTTGGATTCGGACAGAAGTAATCACCCGTGTAAAACGTTGAGCGGAGATGGCTCACATGATCTCGTGGAACATCATAGAGCGTCCAAAGTCGATCAATCTCTGATTCCCGCATGGCACCCTTGAGGAGCTGCATCTCAACAATATCTTTTTCTCCCGGTCGTATTTTTGCCAGGTAATCCTCACTCAGCCATTTTATTTTTGCGAGCAATGCTGCGGTAGAATCGAGCTCAAAAATAAAACGCATGTTTTGGAGAAAAATAAGATATTCAATTTTTTCTGCTTCGTACTGATCTTGTGCGAGTAAAGCAGATTTGTACTGTTGTAAAAGTTCTGCGTAGGATGTTTCAAAAATCTCATGCTCATGTGAATACACAAAACTTTCATCAGTATGAGCAAGAAGGTTTTTTATATATCTATTAGTAACAGCATTAAAGCCGCTGGTGAGCGTGACAAAAAAATTAGTATTGTTGCCAATAAGCTTGGTGGCTACCGGATGATAGGAAAGCATAATGTCATCATGATGTGGTTCAGTGTGTAACACCGTGATCTGTTCTGGCAGCGTAAGACTATTTTCAATCTTTGTTATAAGTCGTTGCGCAACCTCCGCTAAAAATTGTTCCTGAGAGCTGCTCAGTTTTTCAAGAATCATGGTGCCATAATCAGATTGCTCAAAATCGGTACGATCTAAATCTGACAATTTTTTATGCGCCTTCCAGGCAATTTCATAAACCGCCTCATCCCACTGTTCATGGCGCTCTAACGGTAACGCCTGATACGCTTCTCTTTTTCTTCCGGTAAGAAGACTAGCTGCTCCCGTGGTGAGATAAAACCGTGCACCGGAGTGAAGATGAAGAGCAGTTGCTGGCAATTCTTGGTTGTCACTTTCGATTGACTGGGCAACGATGTGGGCCTTTGCTTCTCCTGCTGCCATGATGATGATGGTGGCGTCAGGCCGGGCAGTTATAGTTTGTAGCCCAATGGTAATAACTTTTTTATCGCGTGAATGTTCTATACCACCCAAATCGGTTGCAGCGGCAGCGGCACTTTCATAATTTAACGTGAGGAGTCGGGTGCTGCTGTCATGCGGGGAACCACGCATGTTAAAAGCTATGTGGCCGTCCGGTCCAATGCCGCCTAAAAAAAATCCTATGCCGCCCCATGCCTGAATCTGTTTTTCATAGGCATCGCAGTAGGTGTCTACATGTTTTCCATAGTTTGCATACATGTCTTTTCTGTCGAGTAACAAAATGTTTTCTTCCTTGAGTCCAAGGATCGGGAGATAATATTTTTTGATGTAATAGTTAAAACTATTTTTTTGCGTTGCCTTGATTTTGAAAAACTCATCCATCTGCACAAATTTAAGGCGCGAAGTGTCAGGAAAGTTAGTTGAGGTAATGCCGTGGCGTTGCAGCTCTTTTTGCACCGTGGGCTGATCCCAATTTTTTTTATAGTACTCGAGATATTTAATAAAATATTCTGGCGTTTTTCCGGTAGGAAGCGAAATAACTCCTTCAGGATTGTCGATAGTCCATTCTAAAAAGCGGAGCGCGACCAATTTCCCTAGCTTGAAACTATTATTTACCTCTATGACCGGCAATTTTTCCTGCGCATAAGAATCTTTGCGCCCACTCTCGGTAATAAAGGTTTGTTCCACCGAACTCAACGAAGCATGCATGGTTATGACGGTACCTAAACAATAGATGAGCAATGATATGCCTAACATAGATCTTCCCCCTTTAAAAAAACTCCTGAACCCTTCAAATTAAGAATAATGTCTATATGTAATTGAATGCAAGAATAATGAATAACAAGTATTCCTTTAGCGCATCTCAGCTGGTATGGGCAACCCCATCTGCTGCAAAATAAATGGTGCAATGTCAGACAGCTCATGAAGATTGAGTTTTTCTTTACCACCTTCCAATCCCTTTTTTATTTCTAAAAAGGGCACCGGGTTCGTGGTATGTGAAGTTTTTGGCTGCTGTGCGTTCTCATCCCACATGGTTTCTGCGTTACCATGATCAGCAGTGATGTACAGAGTACCATGCATCTTCTCAACAATAACTTCATACAATCTTTGTAACTCCCGGTCTAAACATTCCACTGCCTTAACCGTTGCATCATAATTCCCCGAATGTCCTACCATGTCCGCATTGGCATAATTAATTAAGTAAAAGTTGCACGGACTCTGGCGCAATGAATCGAGAACAGTATCGGTAATTTTTGCGGCCGACATTTCCGGGTGATGAACATAATCTTTTGTTTTAATGGAAGGAATGAGTTTCCAGGTCTCGCCAGAAAATTCCTTTTCCCGTCCGCCGCCAAAAAAATAAGTTACGTGCGCATACTTTTCTGTTTCTGCTATGGCAAACATGGTTTTGTGATGTTCCGCAAGAACTTCCTTGAGTGTGTTGTGTAACGGTTGCTTAGTGAGTAAATGTTCCATGGGAATATCATGATCATATTCAGTTGCCCCGATAAAAAAGGCGAGTGGGATTTTTTGCAATGCTAGCGGGGTTGTTTGAGGACAGGTAAAGCAACGAGTAAGTTGTCGTGCGCGGTCAGCCCTGAAATTAAAAAAGATAATGCCATCACCGCCGTGTACGATACCCTGAGGATCAACCTGAAATGGCGGGGTGAACTCATCATAGATTTCTTTCTCGTAATTTTCTTCAATGTGCTTTTTCCATGATGGATAGGTTATTTTTTGTGGTGTAGTAAGAACCTGATAACTTTCACCAGTACGTTCCCAGTTTTTATCACGATCCATGGCATAGAACCGTCCGTGAATAGTGGCTATTTTTCCACACCCTTCTTTTTTTAGAACTTTTTCAAGTCGTTCAAGGTAGGTAAGTGCTGAGCGCGGAGGAACATCGCGGCCATCCAGGAAAGGATGAACATACACGTTCTTTATCCCGGCGGCGCAGGCAGCCTTGATGAGCGCGTACAAATGTTTTTCATGGCTGTGTACCCCGGCATCAGAAAGTAAGCCCATCAGATGAAGGGATTTTCCGGACTCCTTTATTTTTTTGAGTGCGTTTACTAAAACAGGATTCTTAAAAAAAGAACCGTTATCTATTTCTTCGTGCAGTCGTAGAACAGATTCAGGGATAACGCGTCCCGCACCAATGGTAAGGTGGCCGACCTCAGAGGTGCCAATAGTTCCCGGCAGGAGTCCCACGGCAGGACCGCTTGCTTTAAGCAGGGTGTGTGGGTAGGTCGCAAACCAGTGAGTTAAGTGGGGTGTGTGTGCATGGGCAATCGCATTATGTGACTGCTCTTTTTGATAACCAAAACCGTCTAAAATAACGAGTGCAAAAGGAGAAATTGATTTCATGGCGGGGGCCTTTTTTTTTGTTATACTTCAGAATATTTTTTGAGAACTTTGCAAAAAGGAGTCCTATGAGTATACGAAACTATTTGGGTGTTGTGCTACCTCTTACCATGACAACGTTGGCATGTGCAGCGATAGATAAAAAAGAGTGGGAGAATTTTAAAGAAACTCATGATCTCTTACTCTTAATTAAGCATAAAAATAAAAACGAAGAACGATGGGCCAAGTTTGCCTTGAGTTCTTTGTCCGATGATTCGCATCAGGTGAGCTGGATTGAGCGCGAAGATTTTTTGCCGAAAGATAAAAAAATAGAAATAGAAAAAATGACACGAGAACAACAATGTAATCATTTTGAACAAACCGTTGGGGGAAAAGATGATAAATTTGTCATGCTTACCATTGGCCTTGTTCATCCTACGGATCAAATTTATGTGTTCATCATGGACACCTGCTATGGTTGTATAACGGCATATGTTGTTCCCAATGAAAAGGCGCTGCAAAAACCAACGGTGAAAGAAAAAGCAAAAGAATATGCCGGCAAGTTCCAAAAACTTTTAGCAACAGCCTGGCATAAAGTTACTGGGAAAAAAGGGAAAAAAGAGTGAAACATCAATTTGCTTTGTACGTAGAATCTCTGTCTCAAGAGCCTGGTCTTTTACGACCGGGCTCCTCTTTTGTGATTTCCGATTCCGAGCTTATCCATCGCATAACTACGGTGTTGCGCCTTCAACAATCGGATGAGATTATTCTTTTTGATTCTACCGGGCATGCGTTTGTTACTATCAAAGATCTGAGCAAAAAAAGAATCGTGTGCTCAGTGCAAAGCTACCAGAAGAACCAGGTACTCGAACCAGCCATTACCGTACTACTTCCTCTCCTCAGACGCGAGGCGTTTGAAGAGGCGGTGTACAGTACCGTTGAACTGGGTGCATCGGCGGTCCAGCCCGTGATTACCGCCAAGGCGCAGCGAAGTTGGGGCGGGGCTAAGGAAAAAGAACGTGTGCATCGCATTATGATTGCCGCAGCAGAACAATCAAAAAATTTCTCACTTCCCACACTCCACGATCCTGTTGAGCTTGCGCAAGCGGTTGAAGAGGTGAGCGCTCTGCCAACAAAATTATTTTTTGATCCGACAGGATCTCCACTCATACCTCTACTTCATACATTGCAGGAAAAACCAACCGCAGTGGCGTGCATGATCGGACCAGAAGGGGATTTGTTGGAAGATGAGAAGGCGCTGCTTAAAAAAAATAAGTTTCAATTTGCTGCTCTCACGCCAACGATACTGCGCGCGCAACAAGCGCTGGTGGTTGGATTAGGTGCGTTGCGATTGATTGGCAGGGCTTAGGCTAAGCGGATATTGAGGTAGGTATTTTTGCCTTTGCCACAATATTCTTTTTTTGTTGTTTACGTTGCGTAATTTTTAAATGGCTCTTTTCTTTTTTGAGTGATGCCACGGTTTGGGGAAGATTCGTAAAAAAGGAAGGATATGCACGGCGTAAAAATGTTTTTTGATGAGGCGAGAATTGTTCCCAAATTTTTTTGAGCTCATTATTTAAGGTGAGTGTACGTCCGGCATCTTCCAGATGATCGAGAAGGATAACAAATAGCGTTTGGGGAAGTGGAAGTTTGTTAGCCTCAGGAAAAGGAGAAGAAATTTTTGCATCAGAAGGACTCTTAAAATTAGCTGGTCCAGAAGCAGTAACAACCTTAGTCCCGTCTGGTGAAAATGCTACACTCGTAACCCCTTCATTGTGCCGAATGGTGGCAAGAAGCTTAAGAGTGGTTGCATCAACAATTCGAGCGACTTTTCCGACATCCTTAATAATAATTTTGGTGCCATCCGGAGAAAATGCTGCGGTAATGCGGTTATGATAGGGAAGGGTAGCAAGAAGCTCGCCGGTTCTCGCATCAAAGATGCTGGAAGCAATAATAAATTTAGTGCTATCTGGTGAAAATGCTGCGCGTGAAAACTGACTTTCATACGGAACAGTCTTTATAACGTTGCCTGTAATTGCGTCAACAATTTTAGCAGTGCGATCAGAAGAAGTAGTAACAACCTTGGTACCATCTGGAGAAAATACTGCAGCGTTAACCCCGTCGCCATGTTGAATTGGCGGAAAGATAAGATCACCATTGGTTGCACTAGAAATTTTAGCAGTGTGGTCATTAGAAGCAGTAACAACCTTGGTGCCATCTGGAGAAAATGCTGCGGTGTTGACAGAGGCCCATGCTGAACGAGTGTGATAGGATCACCATTGGTTGCATTAGAAATTTGGGCAGTGTGGTCATTAGAAGCAGTAACAACCCTGGTGCTATCAGGTGAAAATGCTGCGTCAAAAATCACACTATCATGTCTAATGGCAGCAAGAAGGCTGCCTGTGTTTGCATCAACAATTTTAGCAGTACCGTCTTTAGAAGCAGTAACAATTTTAGTTCCATCAGGAGAAAATGTTGCGTTATCAACGTCGCCGGGACTGAAAACCCCGCCAGCATGTCTAATGGTAGCAATAACTCTGCCTGTGTTTGCATCAACAATTTTAGCTGTTTTGTCCCAAGAAGCAGTAACAACTTTGGTTCCATCGGGAGAAAATGTTGCGTTCTTAACCATGTCATCATGCGGAATAGTAATAATACTTTTAAAAAAAGCGCCTGGGTTATCTTTAAAAAGATCCTTGGCAATTTGTGATGCTTGTGGTGACCGACTTAACACATTGAATCTATCTAAAAAGGAAACATCCTGGTGAGCAAAGAGGTCAAGCGATTCAGAGAGGCTGAGCTTTTGTGCAATGATAGACGGTAGTACAGATAGCAGCTCGGGGACTACGAAATAGTCAGCTATTTGTAAGATAGCGATTGAATCATTCAAATCCAATTGCCTAAGAGAATCCCGCAATGGTTCCAAGCTTGTAAAAGTTGCTCTAGCATCAGGTAAAATTACTACTTTTGCTTCAGGAGATGCACTTAAAATTTTTTTCTTCTGCTCTTCATTGACTGCAAGAAAACTATCTTTTGTGGCATAAAGGTTCCGAATACTTCCAAGTGCATTTAAAAAAGCTTCTAGACTATCGGTAGCGAAGGGAACATTCCATTTTCTCTCTTCTTTCCATCTTTCTCGTTGAGCAACCATAGATTCAGAAAGCAGCGTGAGATCCTCGCGCAGTTGTACGGGTATGCCATCATCACTTAAAAGGGTGACATAAGGGATGCCTTCGGGACTGGTGACGGCAATAGTTGGAATGGGTCTCTTTGATCGAGGTCTAGGTTGTTGCGCATAAACAACCGATGTAACAATAACTAACAGACCAATGGGTAGTTTCTTCATTTTTTTACTCCTTCAGGTTCAAATCTTTTATAAAGCTACCATGCAAGGAAAAAAGAAAACAAGAATTTTAAGTTCAAAAAAATTGTGCGCCCTAAGACGAGAAAGGTGATCTGTCTGAAGATGAAAAAGAGGTGCTCAAAAAAATAATTTCGGATTCTATGCGCTCACACCCACCATACTCCGTGCGCAACAAGCGCTTACCGTTGGATTAGGTGCGTTGCGATTGATTGCCGCTTCCCGGTCGTGATTCTTAAAAAAACCCTTTATCAGCGCATAAAAACCTGTATGATGAGCCGAAAGTCAACATAATTTACATTCAACAATACCGCGAGGTTTTCCATGAATAAATATCTTCTCTCTTTCACTCTCTCTTTTCTTGGGCTAACATTTAGTGCTGGCGCGATGGATGGACGTTCTTCTTCTGTTGTCCCAGTACCTTCATCATCAGTTTCTCCTCAGTGTGCTGAGTTTTGGTTTTTTACAAAAGAGATCATAGCGCGCGGGATTGACATTTGGGTGGTATATAATCAAGGAGACACACAGGGGCTTTTTGTATATCAAGTGGAGCTCTGCATTTCGGGCAATTCTATAGGCCAATGCCGTATTGGTAACGATTCTAAGGATTGGGTAACTCTTAAGATGATTAATGATGACTATCAAGGAGATGCAAAAAAGATGTTATTGGGTCTAAGGGATTTTTTTTATAAGCACAATAAATTGCTACTGCATTCAACTATAGAAACTCTAGAGGCAGCGGTTTTGGAAAGGTGGAAGCTAGAAGAAGCGGATCAACTTGCAAACCTGAAACGGGGGATCATCCAAGCAATACGATTATGATCGTTGATCTATCTGACATAGATATTGTTGGGCCGCCAGGATTAAGGTTCTGGTGGTCTTTTTATTTCAAGCCGCCCTCAATTACAAACTGTGAGTTGTTTTGATTACCTGACTTTTTAAATACAGCGGTAATAATTGATACGTAAGATTTTTATGTGTTTTCCAATTCTCCAGTGCGTGAAGACCCAGTGCCTTGACTGAACACTGGTCAGGCAATGGAATGGGAATCAAAATTTTTGAGCCAGCCTGGGCACCAAAAATAGAAGTCAGTTGTTCTTTAAATGTACTTACGCCACTGCCAATAAAACGAATTTGCTGATTGCCGTGTTGGGCATGCAGTTCGCGCAAGAGCTGTTCGCTATTTTTACACCCCTTTTCCCGTGTGCCAAAAGTATCAATACCAAAATAGGCGTCCTGATTAAAGGCATTAAGTAGGGCCACGGTGACCGGGTACTGAGTATCTTTGTATTCATTTAAAAAGACATCCAGTCCATCTACCCCGATGAGCGGGATTCTGGTGGCAAAACTAATCCCGTTGACCGTAGCGATAACAACACGCAAGGTGGTAAATGGTCCGGGGCCTTGGTTTGCCGCGATAAAGGATAGATCTTTAAAAGAGAGATGATGTTCTGCAAGTAAACTTTTAATGGTGAGCATCAGCTGAGAAGAGGCATCAATTTTTGAAATGGCTAATGAAGTGAGGATGTGAGAATCTTTAAAAAGGGCTAACTCTACCTGGTGATAATTATTTTGAATGCTGAGGAAGTACAACATAGCCTACTTAGAATTTTTACATTTTTGTTGTTGATAAAAAATGCTAAACGCATCCGACTCAAGCGTTTTTTCTTTCTGGGTAACAACCTTACCACAGTTTAAACATTTCCATCCAGTAAAGTTGAGAAAGTGATCAAAAAACGACTGCAACACCATGAGGCCCGAACATTTTTTACATTTCACGGCTTCTCCCTTTTTTCCCGTGTCCTCTTTAAAACACGGAGCGCTTCATCTCTGCTTCATATCGGCTTCATCTTTTTTCCTCATTGGTGGCTTTGTTAAAAAACGTATGAAATTAATAGCCATATTGTCAATGATTTTTTTGTATGCGATTAAAGGTTGTTCTGCTGCCGTATACTTAGGTAGTCCAAATATGACTGCAAGACAAAGGCGGCAGCCAGAGCATGTGACTGGAGCTTTTGTTCTTTTGTTTTTGCATGCCGTAACTCTTGAGCGTGCTTGCTGCTGAGCCGTTCATCCCAGCCAACCCAGGTGTAGTTTGGGAAGGTAGCCTCTAGAAGCTTTTTTCGATCGAGGACTTTTTGAGTCTGCTCGCTTACGCCGCCTTTCATGGTAGTTGGTATGCCGACCACAACCGTAGCTATTTTTTCTTTTTTAAGAATGGCTTCCAATTCTTTATCGAGGTGGGCAGATGCTACCGTTTGATAAGGGCGGGCAAGCATGCCCAGGGCATCAGAGATTGCCATACCAGTCCACTGGTCACCAAGGTCAAGGCAAAGGGTTTTCATAAAATTAAGTACCGTAAGCTTTAGGGATTCTAAAATGGTTGCGAATTTTAATTCTTCCTAAAATCAGTATACTTGGCGGATCTTATTCTTTAAAGAGAAGGAAATGTATGGATCTTAACGCGTTAATTCTTCAGGCAACCGACCTTATTTGCGGATGGCCCCTGGTACTCTATGTGTTTGGTACCAGTATTATTGTTACTGTTGCCCTTGGTTTTATTCAAATTCGTTATTTTTTTACCGCATGGAAAAATGTCATTTATTCAGAGGCGGAAACAAAAGCTCAAAAAGCCGATATGACTCCCTTTCAAGCATTCCTCAACGCTCTGAGTGCAAGCGTAGGTAATGGCAGTATTGCCGGTATGGCTACGGCTATTTTTGCCGGTGGTCCGGGAGCGGCATTTTGGGTTTTTGTTCTTGGCATTACCAGTATGGCTGTCCGTTATGCTGAAGTGTACTTAAGCTTGCTCTTTCCTTCGACTTCAAGCGCCACGCTTGGTGGCCCGATGGTCTATCTTAAAAAAGTACCCGGTGGTTCTGTACTTGCCGTTGTTTATGCCTTTTTTTGCATGATGCTCGGCTTTGTTGTTGGCAACAGTATGCAAGCCAATTCAATTACCGCTGGTCTTATCCACATCTCAGGTTTTTCAAACTGGGTTATAGCCTGCATCCTTCTTGTATTCATTGCCTATGTCATGTTAGGCGGGGCAGCGCGTATTGTGAAAGTTTCTGAAGCGCTTGTCCCGGTAAAAGTAGGTCTTTTCTTTACCTCATCATTTTTTGTTCTTGCTTATCATTACCAATCTCTTATTCCTGCTCTTAAATTAATTACCCAAAGCGCTTTTAGTCCGGTGGCTCTTGCTGGCGGGGTGATGGGGTTTGGTCTGCAACAAGCTATGCGTTTTGGTATATTTCGCGGCTTGAATGCCAGTGAAGCTGGTCTTGGCTCGGCAGCCATCCTTTTTGGCGCGACCGGAAGCAAGAACCCGGTGAAGGACGGCATAATGTCCATGCTTGGGCCCTTCATCAGTTCAAATTTAGTTTGTTTTTCTGTCGCTCTTCTCATTATCGCAAGCGGTGTGTGGGATACAGGACACAAAGGATTAGGCTTAACCATAGCTGCCTATGAAACAGCCTTCGGTTGGGTAGGTGGTTGGATTGTTGCATTCTTATCAATTACCTTTGGACTTGGAGTCTTGGTTGCCTATGCTTACATTACTCGTGCCTGCTGGCTTTTTTTAACCAACGGTAAGTTTGGTGGTGTATATACGATTGTTTTCTGCGCGATGACCTTTTTGGGTGCAATGGCAGAAATAGAAATCGTGTGGAATTCAACCGACCTTATTAATGCGTTCTTATTAGGGATTAACCTTTTTGGTATTCTGTGGTTATTGCCGCATATTAGAAAAGGTCTTGCTGCTTACGAGAAGTAAATTTTTTTAGGTTTGTATGCATCTAGAATTTCCAAAAATCTTTCCTGTTACCGCACATACCGACCACGTAGGTCCAGGGACTACCTTTGTTGCCGTTCAAGGTCTCAAACAAAACGGTATTGATTACATTACGCAGGCGCTTGATAAGGGTGCTTCAAAGATAGTGGTGCAAGAAGAT